>CAIYRG010000387.1 GCA_903928515.1 uncultured Alphaproteobacteria bacterium
CAGGAAGAATCCGTGATAGCTCGTGTCGAATTCGCCCATCGCCTCGGGGTCGAAGCGGGCGAGGCGCCAAGCGGCCGCCAGCGAGTGGCGGATATAGGGAACGATCACGAGGCGCGACCGAGACGTTGGAAATACAGCTCCAAAACCTTCTCGTAGATGGCGGTCAGCCGTTCCACATCCGCCACCGGCACGCATTCATCCGTCTTGTGCATGGTGGCGCCCGCCAAGCCCATCTCCACCACAGGGCAGAAATCCTTGATGAAGCGCGCATCCGATGTGCCGCCGCCGGTGGAGAATTCCGAAGGTGTGCCGCGCACGGCAATCACGGCATCGTTCAGCAACGCGGTGTATGCATCGGGCTGCGTCACGAACGATACGCCGCTCACGTCCACATGCAGCGCCACTTCGCACCCCGATTGGCGGGCGGCCTCGTCGGTAATCTCGCGGATCTTCGCGGTCAGCGAATCCGGTGTGTGCAAATCGTTGAAGCGGATGTTGAAGCCCGCGGTTACTTTTGCCGGGATCACGTTCGTTGCACTATTGCCTGTGTCGATGGTGGCGAAGGCCAGCGTCGAGGGCTCGAAATGATCGCTCCCCCGATCGAGTTCCAGCTTCGCCAATTTCGCCACGAGTTCAGCCATCACCGGCACGGGATTGTTCGCGCGTTGCGGATAGGCCGTGTGGCCCTGCACGCCGGTTACGGTGAGGCGCACATTCATGCTGCCGCGCCGGCCGATCTTGATCGTGTCGCCGGCTTCCACCACGCCGGTGGGTTCGCCCACCAGCGCATGGTTCAGCACGTGCCTGTTGTCTTTCAGCCAGCCCAGTACTTTCTTCGTGCCGTTGACGCTGGGGCCTTCTTCATCGCCGGTGATGAGAAAACTCACTTGGCCTTTCGGCTGCCAGTTTTTTTCGCGCAACCGTGCGAAGGCGCTGATGAAGGCGGCCACGCCACTCTTCATGTCACACGCGCCGCGGCCATGCAGCACGCCGTCGATCACAGCGCCCTCAAACGGCGGATGGCGCCACGCACTCACATCGCCGGGCGGCACCACATCGGTATGGCCCGCAAAGCAGAAATTCGGCCCCTGCGCGCCATACACCGCATAGAGATTGTCCACCTCCGCGAAGGGCAGGCGCGTGCAGGTGAAGCCCAAGCCTTCCAGCGTGCGCTGCACGAGATCGAGCGCGCCGCCGTCCGTCGGCGTCACGCTCGCGCAACGGATCAGCGCTTGAGATAGGGCTATGGGATCGGTGGCTGTCATCGCCTCGGCATCAATCGCGCAGCAATTCGTTGATCGAGGTTTTCGAGCGCGTCTTCTCGTCGACGCGCTTCACGATCACCGCGCACGCGAGCGACGGGCCACCCGCGGCAGGCAACGTGCCCGGCACCACCACCGAATATGGCGGCACCTTGCCGTAAGAGACTTCGCCCGAAGCGCGATCGACAATTTTCGTGGACGCACCCAGGAACACGCCCATGGCGATTACGCTGCCTTCGCCCACGATCACGCCTTCGGCCACTTCCGAACGCGCGCCGACAAAGCAATTGTCTTCAATGATCACGGGGCCCGCCTGCAACGGTTCCAACACGCCACCGATGCCGGTGCCGCCCGAGATGTGGCAGTGCTTGCCGATCTGCGCGCAAGAACCCACCGTCGCCCATGTGTCGATCATCGTGCCTTCGCCGACATAAGCGCCGACATTCACGAACGAAGGCATCAACACGACGTTCTTCGCGATATGCGCGGAGTGGCGCACGATGGCGCCGGGTACGGCGCGGAAACCGGCTGCGCGATAACGCGTCGCGTCCCAATTCTTGAATTTGGAATCGACCTTATCCCACCAGGAAGCATTACCGGGCGCGCCAGAAATGGGCGTCATGTCGTTCAGGCGGAACGAGAGCAGAACCGCCTTCTTCAGCCACTGGTTCACATGCCACGCCCCATCGCGTTTCTCAGCCACGCGCAGGCGGCCTTCATCCAGCGCGGCCAACGCTGTGCTCACGCCTTCGCGCACGGAGCCTTTGGTTTGTGCGTTCAGGGAATCGCGGTCATCCCAGGCGGCTTCGATCAGAGTCTGCAATTCGGTATCGGTCATGGAAGTTTGGCAACCTCTAGGCTGGAAAGGAAATGGGGGAGATCATCTGTGTAGTGATGAATATGTTTTGCATCTGTCGGGCCGCCCGTGCTTTGCGCGGCATTTTTTGAAGCGGGCGCGTATGCGCCCGGTGGGGCCACATGCACCGTGGTCATGCCGAGCGCATGGGCAGGGCCTAAGTTCACAGACATGTCCTCGAACATGGCGGCGCGCGAAGGCGCAATGCCTGCGCGTCCGATCACATTGTGATAGGCAGCCGGGTTCGGTTTCGGGGTAAAATCGACCGTGCGGATGTCCCACACATCGTTGAACAGATGCGCGATGCCCAATCGGTTGAGCACGCGCATCGCATAGCGGCCGCAATTGTTGGTGAAGATGAAGCGGCGTCCGGGCAGCCGCGCCAGCGCGGGTGCAAGCCGTGCGTCCACCGGCACCAGACTCACATCGACGTCGTTCACGTACGCCAGATAATCGTCCGGGTTCGCGCCATGATGGGCCATCAGCCCGGCCAGCGTGTTGCCGTAGCGCAGGTAATAGGCCTTCTGGAGAGCGAAGGCCTCGTCTCGCGGCAAATTGCAGTGGCGCTGTACGAAGCTGCAAATCCGCTGCTCCACGACAGCAAGAGAACCCGCGCTCAAATCATACAGCGTGTTGTCCAGGTCGAAGACCCACGCCTCGACATGCCCGAAATCGGGGACGCAATCGGCGTGGCTTAAGGCCTCGTCGGGTCGGAGGGTTTCCGCCGCCATGTTCTGTCCTGCCTGCATGGGGCCAAAATGGGCGAGGGCGGCCTCCAACGCAAGCGCGGAAAAACCCGCCAAATCCCTGCCGATTCCAGGACGAAACCGTGAGCCTGGCCGCGCCCGCTTAAGCGCCCCTTAACATGGCGCGTGGCATGTTCACCCCCGTCCGAGGTGGGGTAACACCGGGCCATTGGGAAAACCCATGTTCAATGTATTGCGAAACGTCTTGAAGCGCCGGTTGCCGAAGCGCCTCTCCTATGAGGATGCGCGCGCGGTGCTGGAGGCGCATGAGCGCGATCTGCACAAGGATCTCGCGCACCGGGCCGATGCCGAGCCCGAGATGCTCTACTACCTCGCGGCCAATGGCGATTTGGCCACGCGCCGTGCGGTGGCGACGAACCCCGCGACGCCAGCCGAAGCCAACCGCTTCCTGGCCGACGACGTCGATGAAGACGTCCGCGTCGACCTCGCCCGCAAGATCGGCCGCTTGCTCCCCGATTTGATGACCAGCGAGCGGGAACGTGTCACCCAGCTCACCATCGAAACGCTCGAACAATTGGCCTCCGATCAAGTCACCCGCGTCCGCGCCGTGCTCGCCGAGGAAATCAAAGGCCTGCATTGCGTACCGAAGCACATCATCCAGATGATGGTGAAAGACCTTGAGGCAACGGTCTACGTGCCGATCCTCGAATATTCGCCGTTGCTCTCCGATGCCGATCTCTTGGAAATCATCGCCTCGGCGCGCGCGCAGGCGGCGCTGAACGCAGTGGCGCGCCGCCGTGGCCTCGAGGATTCGATTTCGGCGGCCGTCGTCGCCACGCTCGACATTCCCTCCATCGCCTCGCTGCTCGCCAATCCCAATGCGCGCATCCGCGAGGAGACGATCGAAAAGATTCTCGACGACGCCAAGGATATCGTGCCGTGGCACGGGCCCTTGGTCATGCGCACCGATTTGTCGGTGCGGGCTTTGCGCCGTGTGGCGTCGTTCGTCGGGTCGTCGCTGTTGCAGGCCTTGTCGGACAGGCACGGGCTCGACAGCGAGACGCAGAGTTATCTCGGCCATATGTTGCGCGAGAGGCTGGAGAAGGAAGGCCTGGAGCGGCGCTCGCAGCAGGAGAAGGCAGTTGATGCGGTGCGCGATGCGCTGGCGCGCGGCGCGCTCGATTCCTCGTTTATCGAAGAGGCGGTGGAAACCGGAAACCGCGATCTGGTGATCGAGGGCCTGTCTGAACTCGGCACCACCTCGCGTCAAACGGTCGAGCGCATTCTCTCCGCGCGCAACGCCAAAGGCGTTACGGCATTGGCTTGGCATTGCGGCCTGACCATGCGCACCGCGTTCAAGATTCAAACATTGCTGTTGAAGCTGCCGGCGGGCGAGTTGCTCCCTGCACGCGCCGGCGTCGGTTTCCCGATGAGTCCGGAAGAGATGCGCTGGCATCTCTCGTTCTTCGCGATTCAGCCGAAGGCGTAACCACTCTTCACCATGGCCGGGCTTGACCCGGCCACCCAGCAGATGCGCGATAGCGCATCAAAAAACCCTTTTGCGCTCGCGGACGCTCGCTCACTGGGTGGCCGGGACAAGCCCGGCCATGGTGAGGTGCGAGTGACCAGAAGGCCGGTCTAACGATCCGCGCAGATCAACGTTCCCGCGCCGTGCTCGGTGAACAATTCCAACAGCACCGCATGCGGCACGCGGCCATCCAAAATCACCGCCGCCTTCACGCCATGCTCCACGGCGTTAATCGCGGTTTCGATCTTGGGGATCATGCCGCCCGTGATGGTGCCGTCCTTGATGCGCGCGCGCGCTTCCGAAACGGTGAGGCGCGGGATGATCTTCTTCTCAGCATCCAGCACGCCTTCCACGTCGGTGAGCAGGATGAGGCGTTCGGCCTTCACCGCGCCGGCCACCGCGCCCGCGACCGTGTCGGCATTGATGTTAAAGGTCTCACCCTTGCTGCCCACGCCCACGGGTGCAATCACCGGAATGAGATCGGCGTTCAACACGCTGCGCAGCACACCCGCGTCCACGCGCTTCGGCTCGCCGACAAATCCGAGGTCGATCGTTGTCGTTTCACCGGTCTGGGGATCGGTTTTCGTTTTGATCACTTTTTCGGCGATGATGAGATTGCCGTCTTTGCCCGACAGTCCCACGGCGCGTCCGCCCGCCATGTTGATCGACGACACCAGCTCTTTGTTGATCGAGCCGGTCAAAACCATTTCCACCACTTCCATGGTGGCGGCATCGGTCACGCGCAAACCATCGATGCGCTGTGGCGTGATCTGCAAACGCTTCAGCATGGAATCGATTTGCGGCCCGCCGCCATGCACCACCACAGGATGGATGCCGGTCTGCTTCATCAGCACGACGTCTTGCGCGAAATGTTCGGGCAGCACGCTTCCAACGCCGTCTTTGGCGCCCATGGCGCTGCCGCCATATTTCACCACGACGGTTTTTTCGTCGTAGGACAAAATGAAAGGCAATGCTTCGACCAGCAATTGCGCGGTCGCGCGCCAGCGCGCCACCTGACGTAGCGAGGCTTCTTCGTTTTTGCTGGCGTCGTGTTTGCCGGCGTCTGTCTTGTCGCTATCGTCTTGCGCGGTCATGGAACGGGGGTGTTGTCCGAAAAATCCGGTGGCTTATAACGCCATCGATGGGTGAGCCCAAACATTTCCGTGGCCTTCTTTCGCAAAGCGCCGCGGCCCCGGTAATCTCCCACCAAATTGGAGAGAAATCCATGCGCTTCGGGCCCTTAGCGGCATTCGTGCTCGCCGTTTTCACCACGGGCGCAGCGATGCCGGCCTTGGCGCAGTCCTTGTCGTCCTTCAAGGCGGACGAGCTTTCCTGTGCCGCCGTGTATGAAGTCGCCGGCAAAGCGAATGCGCCGGATGCGCCGCGTTACGATGCGAGCAGAAAGGCGATCGCGGGCGCCTTCCAAGCGCGCACCGGCGCCTCACAGGCCGACCTGCAAAAGGCGATAGAGGTGCGGGCGCAGAGCCTCACCAAGACGCTCGGGATTGCGGGCATCGAGCCTTACGTCGCCGCGTGTGACAGCAAATACCCGAAAGCGGTTTCTGCCGGCAATTGATGTGCGGGGCCTACAAAGCCTGGCGCGCGAAGGCGGCCAACGCCGTGCGCAGGTCCGCAACGCCCGTGCCGTCCTCGGCCGAGGTGGCCAGGATCACCGGATGCGCGGCACCATGCTTTTTGGCCAGTGTGTCGGTGCTGTCCAGCACTTCGGCCACCTCGTGGCTTTTCAGCTTGTCCAGTTTGGTGAGCACCACCTGATACGACACCGCCGCCTTGTCGAGCGCGGTCATCGCTTCCTGATCGGTGTCCATCAGCCCGCGCCGCGAGTCGATCAGCAGCGCCACGCGCTTGAGCTGCGGCCTGCCCGCCAGATAGGCAAAGATCAAATCGGTCCAGCCCGCCACTTGCGCTTTCGAGACGCGCGCGAAGCCATAGCCGGGCAGATCGGCCAGCATCAGTCGGTTGTCGAGATTGAAGAAGTTGATCTCGCGCGTGCGCCCCGGCGTGTTCGACACGCGCGCCAGCGTTTTGCGCCCCGTGAGCGCGTTCACCAGGCTCGACTTGCCGGCGTTCGAACGTCCGGCAAAGGCGATCTCCGGCATCTTCGAGTGCGGGATGTCATCGAGTTTCGACACGCCGCGCACGAATTCGCACGGGCCTGCGAACAACAGGCGTCCCTTTTCCAGTGCCGCCTGTTCGCTTGCGGCCGTCACTTCTTGTCGATCTGCGGTTTTTCCGCCGCCGTGAAGCGATGGCCCAACCGGTTGAACAGATCGACCGGTGTGCCGGTGCGATACCTGATCACGGTCTGCTGCAGCACCGACAACGTGTTGTTCCACGCCCAGTAGATCACGAGGCCGGCCGGGAAGTTCGCCAGCATGAACATGAACATCAACGGCATGAACTGGAAGATCTTGGCCTGAACCGGATCGCCGGGCGGCGGGTTCAAATTCGTCTGCACCCACATGGTCAGGCCCATGATCAGCGGCCACACGCCCAGCACCAGCACATGCGGCAACGCGAACGGGATCAGCCCGAAGAGGTTGAACACCGAAGTGGGATCGGGCGCGGACAGATCGTGAATCCAGCCAAAGAAGGGCGCGCCGCGCATTTCGATGGTGACGAACAGCACTTTGTAGAGCGAGAAGAACACCGGGATCTGCACCAGCATCGGCAAACAGCCGGCGGCCGGATTCACCTTCTCCTTGCGATACAATTCCATGATCGCTTGCTGCTGTGCGGCGCGGTCTTCGGCGTGAAGCTGCTTCACGCGCTCCATCTCCGGCTGCAGTTTCTTCATCTTGCTCATCGCGCGATACGATGTGTTCGCGAGTGGGAAGAACAGCAGCTTCACGAACACCGTGAAGATCAGGATGGCGACGCCGAAATTGCCGACATAGTGATAGATGTAATCGATGGCGAGGAAGATCGGCTTGGTCAGAAAGAAGAACCAGCCCCAATCCACCGCCAGATCGAAGCGCGCGATCTTCCCCTGGTTGCGATAGTCGTCGACCACGTTCACGATCTTGGCGCCCGCGAACATGCGGTGCACGACTTCGCTCTTGGCACCCGGCGCAACGGTGCGCGGCTTCATCAGATAATCGGCCTGATAGGCTTTGGAGCCTTGGGAATCGAACGCCTTGTACGTGCCGGTGAAATCCTGGCCCTGCGGCGGAATGGCGGCAGCCATCCAATATTTGTCGGTGATGGCGACCCAGCCGTCATTGCCATCGAAATGCTGCGTGTCGTTGTTCTTGTCGAGATCCTTGTAGGTCGCGTCTTTCAGCGTGTCGTTGGCGACGCCGACAAAGCCTTCATGCACCACCCAATAGCGCGTCGTGTTGGGCACGTTGTGGCGCGAGACCAAGCCGTAGGGATACAGAACCGCCGGCGCATTGCCGGTGTTCTCCACCGCATCCGTTACGGTGAACATGTAGCGGTCATCCACCGACACATGGCGCGTGAACTTCAAGCCTTGGCCGTTGTCGTAGGTGAGCGTCACGTCATGGCCGGGCGAAAGCGTGTCGCCTTCTGTCACGTCCCACTTGGTATCCGTGCCGGGGACGGCAGTGGTCGCGCCGGGCGCACCCGTCCAACCGAACTCTACGAAATAGGGATGCTCGGCTGCCGAGGGCGACAGCAATTCGATCTCAGGGCTCTTGGGATCGATGGTCTCGCGGTAGTTCTTCAACCGCAGATCGTCGAAGCGTCCGCCCATCAGGTCGATCGAACCATCCAGCGTGGGTGTGTCGATCTTCGCGCGGGCACTCGATTGCGCCAGCGCCTGATCGCGCGGCAGAATTTTCACAGGCGTCGCGGCGACAGCACCCGGCTGCGGTGCGGTGCTTCCCGTGGCGCCCGGCTCCGCGCCGTTGGTGGCAGCACCGGCTATCGGGTTTTGCTTCGCATCCGTTGTTTGTGTGACGCGGGCTTTTTCCGCCTGCATCTGCGGTGCCGCGAAGAAATACTGCCAGCCGAACAGAACGATGGCCGACAAGACGACCGCGAGGATGATGTTACGCTGTTCGGACATGGAAACTCCGCAAACTCAAAATCAGTGGACGGGCGGCACGGGATCGAAGCCCGATTTGCCGCCGAGCCAGGAAACGGGATGGCAACGCGCGATACGGCGCGCGCTGAGGACAAGGCCCTTCACAGGCCCGTGCACATGCAAGGCTTCCAGCGCATAGGCCGAGCAGGTCGGCTGGAAACGGCAGGCATGGCCGATGAACGACGACAGCGTGTAGCGATAGAGATGAATGGGGGCTGCCAACACCACAATCGCGGCCTGACGAAGCGGCCCGAACACGGGATGGCGAACAGCGCGTGCAGCACCTTTCTCCCCAACCTCGTTCGTGAGCAAAGCCATCATCTCAATCCGCATGGAAACCAGCGTCAGGTGCGGGGTGTAGCAGGTTTGGCCGCATGCACCGCATGAAGCGCACTTGCCAATTCGTCTTTTAGAACGCCAAAGGGCAGCGTGAGCGTGGCCGGGCGCGCGACCAGAACATAGTCACGCCCTTCTTGGGCATAAAGAGGCAGAACCGCCGCAGCCGCGGCCCGCAGGCGGCGCTTGGCCCGGTTGCGGATCACGGCGTTGCCGATTTTCTTGGTGGCGGTGAAGCCGTTGCGGGCGGTCCCGGCGCGTAGGGCTTTGTCCGGCGTCGTGCAAATCTCCAGCCCCAGGCCTGTGCGCGATTTGCGCACGCCTTTCTGGGCGCGCAGGAAATCGGCGCGGGTCTTCAATCGCGCAAGTTTCAGGCGCTTGGCGCTGCCGGGCAGGGTTTTCGATGGGGGTGAAGCGTCGAGGCTCAATGCGGCAAACATCCGTAAGTCCGCCGAAATCCCACCGACTGGCCCGCCAAACACCCCAGACCTGATCCGGGGGAGATGCGGACGCACAAAAGGGGAGGAATTAGGCCGAAAGGCGCTTGCGGCCGTGGGCGCGGCGGCGCGAAAGAATTTGGCGGCCCTTCTTGGTGGCCATGCGGGTGCGGAAGCCGTGACGGCGTTTGCGGACGATCTTGCTCGGCTGATAAGTGCGCTTCACGACGGCTCTCCGACTTCTTTATTGAATTTAAGCTATGAATTCCAAAGACTTAAGGTAATCTCCTGTCCTCCGTAGCCTTTGGCGTGGGAGAAAGAAGGTGGTGGGTTTTATTTGGGGGGCAGCCGGATGTCAACGGAAGGGTCCCGTCGGGAGTGTATGATATTCCCTACGCCCCTGTAGCGAAGTAGTGGTCGGTAATTATCCCGCTACTTTGCTCGCAAAAACGCACGGCTCCGCGTCCGTCGGGAGAGCGAGCACTGGCCACCAGAAATGGTGCGCGGTCCACCCACGATCACGTCCTCCCTCTTGCTGGAGTAGAATGAGCGTCGGCTTCGTGCGCTTCGTATTGAGGACTTTTGAACGCGTGGCCGTACCCAAAATGGATCGTCCCGACTTATCGCCTGATTTGGCGCGGTCAAGCTTTCTTCCGGTTTCGGCCAGGACCAACAGCGTTTCATCACCACCATTGATGGCGTCGGAATAATAATCGATTAGCGCTCGCATTGCTTTCCATTCAAATTCGACATTGTCGAACTCCATGCTTTCCGCGATGGCGTCGATGATCGCAAATGCCGTCTTTCGATCGACGTCAACGAAATTACCGCTATCCCGCCAATCGTCTCGAATGAGCTTGTCGAGCTTCTTCTGAATGGTAGCCATAGTTGCTCCCCCACGCGTTTGAAAATCGGTGGGCAATAGCATGCTGCTTTGTGACACGGCGACAACGTCGCTCAACAAAACTTTGTTGGGTGCGCAAGCTCGAACGCGGCGCTGAGCATCGGATTGAATAAATATTACGCCCTGATCGTGCAAGCCGCTCAGAAAGGCGTTGCGCAATGTGTTCTCGAATTCATTGATCATGTAGAGCCGGTCATAGACGGCTCGCGAAGTGTAAAAGCGAGTGACTGCGAGATCGCGCCTATTACGATTGCCGTACATTCGCGAATGCTGAAGGACCGTGTCTGCTTGCATCATTTTGGGATTGCGCCCGTAATAAAACGCAACGAGGTTGGGTATTGTGATGCCGCGGTCCAAGATGTTGCCACCAACGTAGACGTTATAAGGCGTGCGCAGCTTAAGCTCAGCCTTATGGTCTAGGAGAGCCATAACGTCCGCGTCGGAATTGACGCGTTCGACGACTATTTCGTCGCTTCTGAGAGCATCGAGGAATGTTTCAAACGCCATATCGCGCGATGGCATTTTGCCACCATCGGCAGTAACCGACGCATCAAGATCGCTGTAAGCCTCATCGAAGAGCGGGCGCAGAATATCAGGCGCCTCAGCGGCGGCTTTGATGATCGCTCCGAAAATCCAGTTTAATACCTGATCTTGCCAAGCGTGGGCGGCTTTCTGCGTGTCGTTGTGAATAATCATCGTGTACTTCTGGGGCCGCTCGCCCATCTCAACTTGCTGCCAGCGACGAATGCCGACCCCTGCGATAAAGGTGATGATGGCGCGGCGGATACCGGTTGTATTGGAGTTATCAAGCACCCGGTCGGCGCTAATGCGACGGTGATCTGGCTTGCGCAGCGCATCCTGTTCTTGAGGGGTCACTTCGACGATCAAACGAGCGCGGGGATCATTTTCATCAAATGACCCGAAATAATCATCACCACCTACACATCCGTCATGGATGGGGAGGAGTTCGGTGAATGCTGGGCGTTTTGGTTTAAAAACAGCCCGGGCGTTACTTGCGTCCTCATAAGTTTCGGGTTGCAAATACAGCGAGTACGGTGTGGCAGTGACTTGCAGAAATGAAATGTTTTTGGACAGATTGCGCAATTCATCGATCTGATTGGCAATCGTACCCTGATCGATCACTCCCTCATCTTTTCTGGGTACGAAGCGAATCCCTGCCAAATCGGCCTCGTCGTCAACGATCAAAATCTTCCGATTTTGCAAGGCCTCATGCGCCCGCATAAACTCAATTAATCGCACAAGGTTGCGCGCTTGCTTTTTTGTAAGGTTGCTAGCTCCTAACAAAAGCTAGGCTCACACCGCTGTCGGAATGTTCATCAACCGGCAGGCGTTGCCGCCCAGGATCGCAATGCGGTCGGCGTTTGAGATGCCCGGCGTCCCCAAGATGTGATCCACCGGCCTGAAGGTCCACGGGAACGGGCAATCGGTGCCGATCATGATCTGGCTCACGCCAGTCGTGGCGATCAGATGGCGCAGCGCCTCGGATGAGAACACCAGCGAATCCACGTAGAGGCCTTTCACATAGTCGGTCGGCTTCTTCTTCAACGTGCCGGGCGGCACGCAGGCGGTCGGCATCATCAGGCAGCCATTGTCGAAGCGGTCCGGATAGGAGGCGATAAAGCCGCCGCCATGCGCGCCGCAGATGCGTAGGTTCGGGAATTTGTCGAACGTGCCGTCGAAGATCATATGCGCGAGGCCGATGCTCGTATCCAGCGGATTGCCGATCGAGTTCGAGAGCAGGCCGTTGCCTTTGAGGCGCGCGAGCAGGTCGGCCGGCAGACCGGCGTTCAGCGGGTGCATGAAGATGAACGCGTTCAACTCCTGGCACTTCGCCCAGAACACGTCGAGCTTCGGATCTGACAATTCCATCGTATTGCTGACGGAGGAGCCGATGCCCACGCCTTTGTGGCCATACTCCTTCATCGCCGTTTCCAATTGCTGCGCGGCGAGGTCGGGGAATTGCAATGCGGCCGTGGCCAGAACTTCAAAACGGCCGTGGAAGGTTTTGGGAATCTGGGCGAGCTGGCGGTTCTGCTCGTCGATCAGTCTCGTGGCGATGTCGCGGTCGGCGTCATACCAGAAGGAGTTGATGGTGAGCACCTCCACGTCGATGCCCATTTTGTTCATGAAGGCGACGCGGTCTTCCTTCACCAACATGGTCGCTTGCAGGTCTTGCCGCGTGCGGTTGGAGATGAGATCGGTGATCGCTTTTTCGTAAGGCGTGCCTTGCACCACGCTGCGCGCATCCACGACGCAATGGGAATGTACGTCCACCGTCTTGATGCGCTTGCCGCCGATCTTCACTTCGCGCCGCGCCGCATCCGCAGCGTAAAGCGGGTTCACGTCGAGCAGTGCGCCGCCGGCGATGACCGCTGCGCCTTTCAAGAAGTTGCGGCGCGTGTTGTTGAGAAAATCCGTCATGTGTTC
The DNA here is from genome assembly GCA_903928515.1 of uncultured Alphaproteobacteria bacterium. Lineage (GTDB taxonomy): Bacteria > Pseudomonadota > Alphaproteobacteria > Micropepsales > Micropepsaceae > CAIYRG01. The sequence goes on from CAIYRG010000387.1 coordinate 12,548, forward strand.
CCCCCGAAAGTGTTTTTGTTTTACCGCCTGATTTCGCTTTATCGCGTTTCGTCCGGCAGTTTCCAATTGTCATAGCGCAAGGCATCGATATCCACCGCAATGCCGTGCCCGCGTGCAGGGCCTTTGGGTAACGTGGCCGCGTGCGCGTAGCCTTGCACGCAGAACAATTCGATCACGTTTCCCGATGGATCGCGGAAGAACATCAGCGCCTCCTTGCCGAAGCGTGTCCACAGATTGGAAACCGGCACGCCGCAGGCGCCCAGCCATTCGCGCATGCGCACCAGCGTGTCGGCATCGACATAGAATGCCATGTGCGGATATTCCGCGCCTTGCTCGGTGAGGAAGTTGCAGCCCTCCGAGCCGATGCCGACATCGACATCGCCGAAGCGAAACGCGGCGAAAGCCGGTTCATCGACATGCAGCTCGCCGCCCAGCACCTCGCCGTAAAAGCGCTTGCCCTCTTCCAGATCGCGGCATGGCACGCTGGCATGCGCGAAGCGCGTCAGCTTCGGGCGCGCCGAATTTGTTGAGGAAGCTATGGGTGCGTTCATGCGATGCCTCCCTTTGAATCAGGTTCCTCATGCTGAGCTTGTCGAAGCATGAGACCTCCCCCTTCGACAAGCTCAGGGTGAGGTTACGTTAATCGCCGGCAGCGATGCCGTCGCGGCGCGGATCGGAGCCGCCTTCATAACCTTGGGACACACGGCGAATGCCGTTCAGCCCGCTCGGCTCGAAACTCAAGTGAACACTATCGCCCAAGGCGGTCAATTGCGGGGCGAACGCTTCAAGGGCGGTGTCTTTTTCCAAGCCTGTCGAGGGGCCGCCATCGTTGATGTGATGCGGGTAGGACACCGCTTGCGGCATGGTGGCTTTGCCATCGATCAGCGCCACGATGGCCTGCGCCACATAGCAGATGATGGTGCGTCCGCCGGGCGAACCGATGGCGGCGAAGAATTTGCCGTCGGGCCCGAAGATAATCATCGGCGACATGGCGGAGAGCGGGCGCTTGCCCGGCGCCACCGCATTCGCCACCGGCTTGCCGTCGCGCGTGGGCTCGAAGCTGAAATCGGTCAGCTCGTTGTTCAGGATGAAGCCGCCCGCCATCACATGCGAGCCGAAGCCGGATTCCACCGAGGTGGTCATCGACACCACATTGCCGGCGTCGTCCACGATGGTCATGTGGCTGGTGCCATGCGCCACCGGTGTGACTTGCGGCGCGAAGTTGAGGTTCTCGGCGTGCTTCACCGGCGGCGTGCCGGCCGTCACGTCTTTCAACGCATGCGCGGGGTCGATCAGCGCCGAACGGCTTTTCAGATAGGAATTGTCCAGCATGCCCGCGACGGGTGCTGTCACGAAGGCGGGATCGCCGAGATATTCAACGCGATCGGCATAGGCGAGCTTTTCCGCTTCGCTCATCAGATGCGTTTCGGAGAATGTGGTGGGCTGCAGATCCTTCGCGGGGAAGCGCTGCAACAATCCTAAGATTTGCAGCACGGTGACGCCGCCATTGCCGGCCTGCATCGAACACACGCGATAGCCGCGATAGGGCGCGCAGACCGCGGGCCGCACGTGTGGCTTGTACGCGGCGAGATCGGCCAACGTCATGCCGCCCTGATGATGCGGCGCGTGCTGCACCTTGTCGACGATCTCTTGCGCCAATTTGCCTTTGTAAAACGCATCCGGTCCGCCTTGCGCGATGGTGCGGAATGTGGCCGCGAGTGCGGGGTTCTTCATCGTCTCGCCGGCTTTGTAAGGCGAGCCGTCTTCGTGGAAATACGCCGCCCTCACATCAGGCATGTCGGTATTTTTCAAGAAGCCGCCGATCTCTTCTCCCAAGCGAGGCGGCACCGTGAAACCGTTTTCCGCCAATTGTATTGTGGGCTCGAACAATTTTGCCCACGGCAATTTTCCGTGTTCCTTGTGCGCTTGCGCCAGCATGGCCACATCGCCCGGCACGCCGATGGAGATGCCGCCCGGAATCGCGTCGCGCAACCGCATGGGCGTGCCGTCGGGATTGAGAAACATCGCGGGCGTTACCGAAGCCGGCGCTTGCTCGCGGCCGTCATAGCCGGTGAGAGCGCCGTGCCGGTCGCCGAACAGCAGGAACGCGCCACCGCCGATGCCTGATGATTGCGGCTCGACGAGATTGAGCACCATCTGCGCGGCGATGGCCGCATCCACGGCAGTGCCGCCCGCGCGCAGCATGGTGAGTGCGGCGTTCACCGCATACGGATCGGCGGCAGCCACCATATGGTGCTTGGCGATCACGGGCGCTGCCTTCGCGTCGTTTAGCTTCGCACCGGCGAATTGCGCATCGGGCAGGGCGGATTGCGCATCGACGTTGGGTGCGATGCCAAGGCCTAGGCAGGCGAGCGCAAAGCCCAAGCCCATTCCCCGCGCGCGGGCAATGGGGTTCGAGGGCCGGCTTTGCCGTCGGAAGCGAGAAGGGATAATGGGCATGGCCCAGACGCTAGCCAGCTTTCCGCAGCGAGGAAAGGGCGGGAACCCCGTATGGGCCGTGCCCGCAACCGGCAGCGCACACCTTAATATAAGGGAAGCCGGATTCGGGCCCCAACCGGCGATTCCCCAGGGTCCGGCGGCGAGGCCAGAAGCTAAGGTTTCGGCCTGAATTGCTGCTTGCCATTCGACAGGCCCGTCACTAGGTTCTGCGGCCTTCACGATGGCATGCACCCGTAGCTCAGCTGGATAGAGCACCAGACTACGAATCTGGGGGTCAGGAGTTCGAATCTCTTCGGGTGCGCCAATAAAATCAAGGGTTTCTGGAAATATCCAAGCCTCTTAGGCTCCGCCTAGGCTCTCACTTTTGCCCATTGGCGGGTATGCGCCTGGGATATCAATATGAGCCCCCATCACACTCTCAAACAATTACGCCGATGCAACCCATTCGTGTGGATGTTTCCCCCCGGGACGCTGCCTTAGGATCGACCTCTGTGCTACGATTTTGTGCATGGGGGCTAGCATGCATCGGATATCACGCGCACTCGCCGTTTTTCTCATCACATTGCTGGCGGCTTGCGGCGGAGGCGGTAGCGGAGGAAGCGGATCCTCCGGCACAACGAAGACAAGCACAGCCGCGAGCACCAGCGCGGCGCCAGTCACGCCCATTTCCATTCCGGAAGCATCGCGGCTTCTGACGCAAACCACCTTCGGCCCGACCGATGCCGATATTGCTTCGGTGCAATCGAGCGGAATCTCGGGATGGATTCGGGGGCAGATTTCGGCGCCGCAAGCCTCATCAATGGTGTCCTATGTCGATGGCCGTTTGGCGCAATTGCGTCAAACGACTCCCACGGCAACCTTGAGCGCCAACCAATTCTACGAAGCGTTCTGGCAGCAAGCGGTCAATGCGCCCGACCAGTTGCGGCAGCGTGTACGTTTTGCGCTTTCGCAAATATTCGTTATCTCGCTGGTTGATTCCACGGTCGGGCAGGATGTTCGCGGCGTCGCGTCGTATTACGACATGTTGGAAGCCAATGCCTTTGGAAATTTTCGTACCTTGTTGGAGGCAGTGACGCTGCACCCGATGATGGGTATCTACATGACGTACCTTGCCAACCCGAAAGAAAGCGCAGACGGCACGCGCACGCCCGACCAGAATTATGCTCGCGAAGTTGAGCAACTGATGACCATCGGTCTCTATATGCTCAACAATGACGGCACCCCGAAGCTCGATGCCAGCGGTCAGCCGATACCGACCTACACACAGAATGACATTCTTGGCTTGGCGAAAGTGTTCACCGGCATCAGCTGGTATTCGCCTACGCCCACAAACACGACGTTCACAGGCGGCAACCGTGATCCGAATGCGGACAACACGCCGATGATTTTCTATCCGTCCTTCCATTCGACGAGCCAGAAACAGTTTTTGGGCGTTACGATTCCAGCGAGCACGACAGCCGACGTGGCGGGAGATCTAAAGATCGCTCTCGACACGCTCTTCAATCATCCCAATGTGGGACCGTTCATTGCGCAGCGGCTGATCCAACAATTGGTCACGAGCAATCCGACTCCAGCCTATGTGGGACGTGTGGCCGCGGTCTTCAACAACAACGGTTCCGGCGTCAGAGG
>CAIYRG010000388.1 GCA_903928515.1 uncultured Alphaproteobacteria bacterium
GCCTTCGGCCGCCAGCAGCACTTCCGTGCCGCCGCGCGCAAAGCCCGCGGCACCGCCTTGGCCTTCGCCCGACAATGTGCCGGCATGCGCGAAGCCCGCTGGCGCTTCCTTTTCGGTGACGGTCACTTTGCCTTCGAACGTCGCCTTCACCGGGCCGACCTTGAGCACCGCCTTGGCGATAAAGGCGCCCGGACCCGTTTGGCGCACGCTTTGGGCACCGGGGATGCAGCGGGATAACACATCGGGATCGAACAGGGCGGCCCATACCACATCGGGGGGGCTCGGGACGACGTATCGGCCTTTGAATTCCATGAGATTATTCCAAGGCTTAAGAGTGCAGCAGCAATAGACGATCCAAATGCCCCGGCACACGGGCAAAGCGCAAGGATTAAAGCGTGTAGGGCTTGCCCCGCCTTCTCCGGCCGCCACGCTTGTGTTAACATTCCATTAACCATCGGCATGAGTGGGGCGGGATCGTGGGGACGGAAGCGGGCGTGTCGGTGCTCCCCGAAGACAGGGACGCCGTGTTGCAGGTCGAAGGCCACGTGAAGTGGTTCGACCTGGTCAAAGGCTACGGTTTCATCAAGCCATCGGACGGCATGGAGGATGACATCCTCCTGCACCAGTCTTGTGTGCGGCAATCCGGGTTCAAGGCGGCGCATGAAGGCGCGCATGTCATCGCCGAAGTGGTGAGGCGCTCCAAAGGCTTTCAAGCCGTGCGCCTGATCGCGCTGGACAACGGCATGGACGCGGATGCACCGCGCGAAGCCGAGCCGCCGCGCTATGTGGCGGAGCCGCAAGGCTCGGCGTTCGAAGCGACGGTCAAGTGGTTCAACCGCGGTAAGGGCTATGGCTTCGTGTCGCGCGACGCCAATTCGCCGGATGTGTTCGTGCACATGGAAACGCTGCGGCGGAGCGGCATCCACGAACTGCATCCCGGACAGCGTGTGAAGGTGCGGGCGGGCGATGGGCCCAAGGGCCAGCTCGCGGCCGAGATCGTGCTTCTCGAAGCTTAGAAGATTTGGTCGAAGCTTAAACACAAGATCATTTGCCGGTTCCGTCAGGGGCGGGCTAGGGTTTGTCCCTGGTCTTAGGGTTCTGTTATGTCGAAGCACAATCTTTCCACTGTCGCCGCGATCTTCGTTGGTCTGTTGCTAACCGCTTGCGCGGGCGCCTTCGCCGCCGACGACGCGCAACCGATTTTGCCGCGTTCCGAACTTGTGATCGACACGGCCAAGGGGCCGGTGCAGTTCACCGTGGAGCTGGCCTCGACGCCGCGTCAGCAGGAGCGGGGGCTGATGTTCCGCACCCACCTCGCGCCCGACGAAGGCATGCTGTTCGATTTCGTGCACGATGGAATGCGCGGATTCTGGATGAAGAACACGCTGATCCCGCTCGACATGCTGTTTATCCGCAGCGATGGCACGGTGGAGAGCATCGTGGCGAACGCCAAGCCGTTGTCGGAGGAAACGATCGCCTCCGAAGGGCCGGTACAGGCGGTTCTTGAAATCGCGGGCGGACGCGCGGCCGAAGCCGGCATCAAGCGCGGCGACAAGGTGCATCACGCCATCTTCGTGAAGCCGCCGGTCGGCAGATTCCCGTAATTTCCGGCGATCTTGCCCGGTCTCCTCCGAGCGTGTATCCCCTGGATGCTTCGGGGTGTAGCGCAGCCTGGTAGCGCATCTGGTTTGGGACCAGAGGGTCGCAAGTTCAAATCTTGCCGCCCCGACCATTTGATTTTAGGGGACTTCGTATGCTCGCCCGCATCTACCAGCCCGCCAGGAACGCGATGCAATCGGGCAAGGCGCGCACCAAAAAGTGGCGGCTGGAATATGAGCCCGCGACCCCGCGCGAGGTCGACCCTTTGATGGGCTGGACGTCGTCTTCCGACATGAAGCAGGAACTCAGCCTGGAATTCGAGACGCTGGAGGAGGCCGTGGCCTATGCCGAGGCGAACGCCATCCCGTTCCAGGTGTTCACGCCGCACAAGCCCACGCCGAAGCCCAGAGCCTATTCCGACAATTTCCGCTTCGACCGGAAGATCCCCTGGTCTCATTGAATTTGGTGCTTGAACCGCACACGCGGGATTTCGCCGGTCCGTCAATCTTTCCGAATGCCGTTTTCCGCTATAGTGCACCTCGCGGCTTGCTTCGCGTTAGCCTGCGTTCGCTGGCGTACGACCCCGTAGCTCAGCTGGATAGAGCAACAGCCTTCTAAGCTGTGGGTCGCAGGTTCAAGTCCTGCCGGGGTCGCCAACAAACGCCTATCGGAAACCTCCAGGTAGCCGCATTACAAAGGCGCGCATGGCGCGGCATCGGCCGCTGCGCGATAGAGATCATCACCATTCAGGCGAGGGCAGACATGCGGATATCTCTCAACGTGTTTCTCGGCGGAGCACTTCTGTGTGGCGTTATCGCAAGCGCCAACGCGGCGGATGCGTGGAAATTGGTCAGCGATTCCAATTTTGGCTTTTCGGTGCTGATGCCCGCCACACCGCAACTCGCCAATTTCGCCAAACCCGATAGCCCCGGCGTGACCGAGCATCGTTACGTGCTCGATCAAAACGATGTTCTGTATCTGGTGCAGGTCGAGGAATTCGGCAAAGGCGCCACCATGCCCACGGATAACAAGGCAAACTGGGATGCCGCCGCGCAAGAATATGCGAAGGGCAGTGGCATGAGCGTGACATCGGAGAAGGCCGTCACCCTGGCTGGCGCGAATGGAGTGGAGATTCTTTTCGCCGATCCCAAAAGCACCGATCGCGTGAAAGCCGACGTGGTGCTTTCCGGCATGCGGCAATATTGGGTGTTCGCGCTGGGCTCGGATTCGTTCCTGGCGGGCCCGGACGCCGCGCGCTTCTTCAAATCGTTTCAGATCGCGCATTAACAGCGGTCTTCCGCCGGTTTTTGCGCGGCTTCGCCTGCAAAACTAACCGAATGATAACGCTGTGCCGGGCATGGTCCGGGGCATGAAATGGCCCGCGACCGCGCCGCATGAGGTTCTGAAAACCGCCTTCCGGTGGGAATGGCTTGCCGTGGCCATTGTCGGATTGATCGACGCGATTTGGGTGTTGCAATCCGGCTTTCACATCACCGTCACCGCGAAAGACGGCGTGCAGATTGTGGGTGCGCTTTCGCTTGCTGCCGCGTTGCGTTTTGTCTCCATGAGGCGCGGCGGCTTGGTGGCGGAGTTCTTCAGCCTGTTTCTCGCCGGCACGGTCGTCACGTGCGTGCTGTCCTATCTTTCTCTCGCCGCATCGGGACCGCTGATCGATGATGTGTTGGCGAGAGCCGATCGCGCGCTGGGCTTCGATTGGCTCGCCGGATTCAACTTCATCATCGCGCGCCCATGGCTCTCGTTCACGGCGGCAACGATCTATGACAGCCTGATCTACCAGTGCTTGTTCCTCGGCATATTCCTAGGATTGGCGAACCGCTGGCGCGAATTGCGCGAGATCTTCTGGATCGTGTTTCTGGCGACGCTGCTCACCGATATGGGCGCACTCTTTTTCCCCGCACTTGGGGCGTACAAGGAATACGGCCTTCCGGCCTACGGCTTCTATCTGCCGGAGATGGAGCATCTGAAATCCGGGCGCGATCTCAATTTCGCACTATCGCAGATGACGGGCGTTGTGGTGTTTCCCTCGTTTCACACCACCATGGCTCTGACGATGATCTATGCCTTTCGTCGCACCGGGTTCATCGGTTGGATTCTCACCGCGTGGAACGCACTGATGCTGCTCACCA
>CAIYRG010000389.1 GCA_903928515.1 uncultured Alphaproteobacteria bacterium
AAACGAAGAGTTCAAGGAGGCGACGGGTGCGCTGCGCACGGCAATCGCCAACGAACCGGCACCCTTCAAGTCCAAGGTGGACCCGGAGATTCAAAAGGCGCTGACCGACGCGCAAGCCACGGTCGACCTGGCCCCTACGAACGACGATTCAAAGCTGCGTGCGGCGCAGGGCGTGATGTTGAAGCAGGTGAACGCGGTCTTCGCCGATTTCCCGCCGGAATTGCGGCCTGATCCCAATGTTCAGCCTGGCGGCAGACCTGCGGCAGCGCCTGCAAACTGAAGCCGCGCCAGACGACGCCTGAGAGGTTTTATTCCCTCGGAGCGCACGGGCGCCCTCGAGATTGAGCCGTTGCGTTTTTTGCCCCCAAGCGCAAAATCCTCTTCAGGAAACACAAAGCCCAGGGCCGAATGCGGCAGGGCTACGGGGAGTGCGAGAAATGCACGCCGCCAGGATTTTGAAACGCACCGCAAGCTTCGTCCTCATCGCGATACTGGCGAGTCTGAACGCGGCCGTGGCCGACACGCCGGCTTCTACATCCGAGCCCGATCCGCATCCCGCGCTGTGGAAGGTCGAGGACAACAATTCCACCTTCTACATTTTCGGCTCCATCCATCTGCTGCCCGATTACGTGGCGTGGAAATCACCCACCGTCACAGGCGCGATGGCGAAATCCAAAACCTTCGTCTTTGAAACCTCCGACGATCAGTCCGCCGCCGTTCAGACGCAGGATTTCATCACCGAGAGAGGGTTGCAGCGCAACGGCCAGCGGCTGCGCGCCATGCTGTCGTCCGATGCGCAAACGCAATTCGACAAACGCCTCACGGAATTCGGCTACGCCCCCAACAAATTCGACACGCTCAACCCGTGGCTGGCCAGCGTGATCCTGAAAGTGACCTTCCTGGAAAGCATCGGCTATTCGTCGGATGCCGGCGCGGATACGACCATCGAGTCTTACGCGCGGCACAGCGGCCGCGATTTCCGCTATCTCGAAGGCCCGCAAGTCGGGCTGAACGCCTTGGCCAAGCTCGGCGAAAAAACCGGCGTGGAAAGCGTGGAAGCGACTCTCGCCGACATGGACGAGATGCCCGCCATTCTGCAGAACCTGATCGAGCGCTGGCAAAACGGCGACGTGCCCGCGATGAGCGCGATGCTGGATCGCTCGCTTTCGGACAATCCGGAAATCGGAAAAGATCTTCTGCTCGACCGCAACCACGCCTGGAGCGAAGAAATCGATCGCCTCTCGAGCCAGCACACCACCTTCTTTATCACCGTCGGCATCGCGCATCTGGCGGGACATGGCAGCCTGATCGAAGATTTGTGCACCAAGGGCCTGCGCGTCTCGCGCGTGGATACGTCTACGCCCACCAACGCCTGCGCGTCAGCGTAGTCACCCGCTGACTAAATACCCTCGCTGTCATGGCCCGCCACAGCGGGCCATCCATCTGATCGCGGGGAGTTCTTCCGATGGCGCACCACGCCCGTTTGGGCGGCCCGCATTGGCGGGCCGTGACAGCCTGGAATTCAAAGAGCGAGAAATCCCCTGGCGGCGGCAAAAGCGCCTCCGCCCGCCAATCGCATAAAGATATGCAAATTCCTTTATATCCTTCTTGCGGGGACGGGTTTCGCCCTGCTATAGGCCCGCCCAACATCCCGCCTTTGTGATTCAGGAGACCCGCATGGCCGCCGCCAATAACGACTACATCGTGAAAGACATTTCGCTCGCCGATTGGGGCCGCAAGGAACTCACGATGGCCGAGATCGAAATGCCCGGCCTGATGGCGACCCGCGCCGAATACGGCAAGTCG
>CAIYRG010000390.1 GCA_903928515.1 uncultured Alphaproteobacteria bacterium
CCTGTCTACCCCCTGTAAGTGAGGGGCAATTACACCTCATTTGAACCGAGTTCCGCGCCGATGAAATCCCAATGGTCTGATGCTGACGCCAAAGCCTATATCCAGCGTTACGCGCCCCAAGGCGTGAACGAAGATCTCGCGGTGCGCGTGTATACGACGCGTCTGCTGGGCAGCGATCCGAACCTCGTTTTGCATGGCGGCGGCAACACCTCGGTGAAGACGCACATGCACGACATGCTGGGCGACGATGTGGACGTGCTCTGCGTCAAAGGCTCGGGCTGGGACATGGGCAATATCGAGCCCGCCGGTCTGCCCGCCGTGAAGCTGCATCCGCTGCGCCGCTTGCGTCCGTTTGAGAAATTGTCGGACGAAGACATGGTGAGCTTCCAGCGCCAAAATTTGCTCGATCCGGCCGCGCCCAATCCTTCCGTCGAAACGCTGCTGCACGCATTCCTGCCGCACACATTCGTGGATCACACGCACGCCACCGCCGTGCTGGCGCTGACCGACCAGCCCAACGGCGAGGCGCTCGCGCGCGAAACCTTTGGCGACCGCTTGGCCTATGTGCCGTACACGATTCCGGGGTTCGCGCTGGCGAAGTCGGTGGCCGACATCTACGAGGCCAATCCGAACGTGCAGGGCCTGGTGCTGCTGCGCCACGGCATCTTCACCTTCGCGCAAAGTGCGCGCGAGGCTTACGAGCGCATGATCGAGTTCGTGACGCAGGCCGAGAAGCGCTTGCAGCAGAACCGCAAGGCGCTCTCGCAGAAAAGCTTCGCCGCGCCCGCGAAGCTTGCCGACATCGCGCCGATCTTGCGCGGTGCGCTCGCCATCGGCAACGACCAGGACAGCGGCGAAGCCAAGCGGCAGATTCTGGATTTCCGCACCTCGCCCGCGATCCTCAGCTATGTGAACGGCGCGGACATCGCGCGCTATTCGCAGCAGGGCGTGGTGACGCCCGACCATACGATCCGCACCAAGAACTGGCCGCTGGTTACGCCCGCACCGGAAGCAGGCAAACTGGAAGAGTGGACGAAGGCGCTGCAGTCCTTCGTCGATGCCTTCGTCGCGCACTACCGTGCGTACTTCGCCGAGAACAACATCCGCGCCGAGCCGAAGAAGACCGAACTCGATGCGTTGCCGCGCGTGGTGCTGGTTCCGGGCCTCGGCTTGTTCGGCCTGGGCGGTTCGGCGAAAGACGCCGCGATTGCCGCCGATCTCGCGGTGAACACTGTTCAGGTTATCACCGATGCCGAAGCGATCGGCCGTTATCATCCGATATCCACTGCCGACCAGTTCGACGTGGAATATTGGTCGCTCGAGCAAGCCAAGCTCGGCAAGGCGGCCGAGAAACCGTTGGCGCGTCAGGTGGCGTTCGTAACGGGGGGCGGTTCGGGCATCGGCGCCGTCACCGCGAAGGTGTTTGCGAAAGCGGGCGCCGAAGTCGTGATCGTGGATCGTGATTTTGAGGCCGCGCAGAAGATCGCCAAGTCGATCTCCAAAACCGCACTCGCCGTGCAATGCGACGTCACCAACAACGACTCCGTGCGCGCTGCTTTCGACAAGGCCTGCGAAGTGTTTGGTGGCGTGGATATCCTTGTGTCGAATGCGGGCGCGGCCTGGCAGGGCAAGATCGGCGAAGTGGACGACGAGACGCTGCGCCAATCGTTCGAGCTAAATTTCCACGCCCATCAAAGCGTGGCGCAGAACGCGGTGCGCATCATGCGCCAGCAAGGCACCGGCGGCTGCCTGCTGTTTAACACCTCCAAACAGGCGGTGAATCCGGGCAAGGATTTCGGCCCCTATGGTTTGCCGAAGGCCGCGACGCTGTTCCTGATGAAGCAATACGCGCTCGATTACGGCAAAGAAGGCATCCGCTCCAACGCCGTGAACGCCGACCGCATCCGCACTGGCTTGCTCACCGACGACATGGTGGCCAAGCGCTCCCAGGCGCGCGGCCTCAGCGAGAAAGACTATATGAGCGGCAATCTGCTGGGTCGTGAGGTGACGGCCGAGGATGTGGCGGATGCGTTCGTCTATCTGGCGCTGGCGCAGAAGACGACGGCGGCGATCATAACGGTGGACGGCGGCAACATCGAAGCCAGCTTGCGTTAGCAGAATTCCCTCCTCGTCCTGAGCTTGTCGAAGGACGAGAGCGCCACAGCCTTGCCTTCTCACCCTTCGACAAGCTCAGGGTGAGGGCTTATGTTTGGCTTTACGAATAAGTGAGGGCAGGGGATATGAGCATCACGCTGGCGCAGGCCGAAACCATCATTGATGCGATCTTGAAGCGCGGCGCCGAACTCAACACCCGCGCACTCTCCGTCATCATCGTCGAGCCCGGCTGCAAGGTGAAAGCCTTCAAGAAGGAAGATGGCGCAGCGATGATGCGCTTCGAGATGGCGTTCGGCAAAGCCTACGCCGCGCTGGCCTTGGGCCGCTCGTCCAGTCTGGTGCGCGTGCGCGCCGACGAGAAGCCGGGCTTTGTGAATTATCTGATCGCCGCGTCCGACAACCAGCTTTTCGCCGAAGGCGGCGGCATGTTGATCCGCGATGCAAGTGGCGAAGTTATCGGTGCGGTCGGCGTTACCGGCGACAAGGAACATACGGACGAAGAGCTGGCGGCGCACGGTATTCGTGCCGCCGGACTGAAAACCGATTCCGACTGCGAAGGCATGGGTCGCAATTTCTCGGTGCGCCTGACGAACGTGTAGTCAAAACTTCCCGGCCTGATAATCCGCAAAGGCTTGGCGCAGTTCGTCCTGTGTGTTCATCACGAAGGGGCCGTACTTCGCCACCGGCTCGCGCAACGGTTTTCCCGCCACCAGAATAAGCCGCGTGTCCTTCGCCGCACTCACATGCAGCTTGGTGCCGGTCGACAGCACCGCAATAGTCTGCTGCGGAACGAGTTTCGCTTCTGCGCCGTCACCAACGCTCGCCGCACCCTCATAGACATAGACAAACGCGTTGTGGCCGTCAGGCAATGCGATATCGACTTGTGAATTCGCTCTCAGATGAATGTCGAAATAGAACGGCTCGGTCGCGCCGGTATCCACCGGGCCTTTCACGCCGCACACTGTTCCTGCCAGCACTTTCGCTTCCACGCCTTCCGCCAACGTAGCGGTCGGAATCTTGTCGGGCTGGATGTCCTGATAGCGCGGCGCGGTCATCTTGTCCTTCGCGGGCAAGTTCACCCAAAGCTGAAAGCCGCGCATCAGCCCGTGATCCTGCTCAGGCATTTCGGAATGTACGATGCCGCGCCCCGCCGACATCCATTGCACGGAGCCCGATTGCAGCAGGCCTTCGTAGCCCTTGTTGTCGCGATGGCGCATGCGGCCGTCGAGCATGTAGGTCACGGTCTCGAAGCCGCGATGCGGATGCTCGGGGAAGCCCGCGATATAGGCGTTCGGGTCGTCGGAGCCGAATTCGTCCAGCATCAAAAGGGGATCGAGGTCGGGCAGGTTGGGCTGTCCGATGACGCGCGTCAGCTTCACGCCCGCGCCGTCGCTCGTCTTCATCCCTGCGCCCGCCCACACGACACGCCGGCTGCCTGAATTGCTCATGAGATCTCAGTTGCTGGAGAGATTGCTGACGCGAATGTCGGGAATAGCGCGTTCATTTTCAACACCCCTCCACCCTTCCATGTTTGGGGAGGGGATTACGCCCGATACAGCGCGTCTCTGGTGATGCCGGCGATGTTGGAAACGCCCGCCAACTCCATGGTCATCGTCAACTCGGTGTGCAGCCGGTCGAACACGGCCTGCACGCCCATCCAGCCGCCGAGCGCCAGCCCATACATAAACGGGCGCGCAATACCCACCGCGTTCGCACCGAGCGCGAGCGCCTTGAACACATCCTGGCCGCGCCGTACGCCGCCATCGACGATCAGAGTCATTTTCCCGCCAACCGCATCGGCAATGGCAGGCAGCACGGTGAAGGAAGCGGGCACATCGTCGAGCTGGCGGCCGCCATGATTGGAAATCTGCAAGCCCGCCACGCCATGCGCCATGGCCTCTTTGGCCATCGCCGGGGTGAGAACGCCTTTGAGATAGACCGGCAGACCGCTCACCTCGCGCACGAAGGCGATATCGTCCCAGTTCAAATCTTCCTTGAAGGCCGCCTTCTTGGGATCGGGGAAATTGCCGACCGGTCCACCACGATAATGGTTGCGCATGTTGCGCTCACGGTTTGAGGCGACGAACGCATCCACCGTGACGATGGCCGCAGCAAATTTCAGCGCCTTGGCGCGCTGTAAGATATCGCGCGCAGCCCCTTTGTCGGCGGGGAAATAGACTTGAAAACATTTGGGCCCATCACTCGCCGCCGCGATCTCTTCCATCGTTTGGTTGGAAAGTGTGGGCACCGTCATCATCACGCCCGAGGCGGCAGCGCCCTTGGCGGTTCCCATCTCGGCCGACACATGCGCGATGCCATGCCCGCCGACGGCGGACGCGATCACCGGCATCGAAAGCTTTGCACCCATCAGCGTGGCGGAGGTGTCAGGCTTGCCATGGCCGGTGAGGAAGCGCGGCGCGATCTGCACGCGTTTGTAAGCGGCCTCGTTCTCGCGCATCGTCCATTCGTCGCCCGCACCACCCGCGATGTAATCGAAATTCCCGATGGGGATGATCTTCTGGGCGCGGGATTCCAGTTCGCGCAAATTCACCACGTCGATTTTCTGCACGGCAGTTGGAACGGTGGTGGGTTCGCCGCCCGTACCCTTTTGCGCGGTCACATCCGAGCGCATCAAAGTGTCGTCGATCAGGCCGGGCCCCGACGTGTTTTCAGCGGCGGCGACGCGCGTGGCGCTTGTTGTGACTCCGGCAGCAACACCGGCCACGGCGGCGCCCGACAAGAATGTGCGGCGATCAGCTTTGCTCATGGCGCTCCCCCCTCCGTTTCGCTTCGCGAAACACCTCCCCCGTAAACGGGGGAGGAAAACCCGAAGGAGCAAAGACCCGCCCCGGAGGGGCGTCAAGCAAGGGGCGTTGGTATTCCAGTTATTCGGGGCGGCGTTTCAGCAGCGCAAGGTTGATGAACGAGAGATACAGCGTGCCGTCGGCGGTGCGGGCGTCGCAGGCGCGTTCAACCAAACCCAGTTGTGGGCGTGAAGGCCAATCTTTCTTGGCCGTCGTGGTGAAATCGTAGATCAGCGTCGTGTTGGGCCGCACCGGCAGATGCCAGCGCACTTGCCGCAGGCCCGGCGACACGGCCGAGCGGTTGGGCATGTCCTCGCCCAAGATATGGGTCATCTTCTCGCGGTATTCGATCATCAATTTGATCCAGGCGGTGAGCGTGTGCCAGCCGCTGGCGACCTGGCCTTTAAAGGCCGTGTGCTTGGCAGCTTCCGGATCGGTGTGGAACGGTTGTGGATCGAACTTCGTCGCAAACGCGATGATGTTCTCTTGTGTGAATGTGTATTCACCGAGGATCACGCGTTCGTTCATCGGCACGTCTTCGAACCAGAACATTATGCGCTCTCCTTCGAAGCAGTCTTAGTACCGAAGATGACGACGTTGGTGAGCGTCAGAACCTTCTCGGGTGTGCCTTTCGCTTCGCCGCGGAAAATATTGAGACGGGTGGTGACGTAACCGCGTGTCGTGTCTTTGCCCGAAAGCCGGGCCTCTTCCACAGAGACCGTGCCGGTCAGCACATCGCCAGGGCGCACGGGTTTCAGCCAGCGTATGTCGTCGGCACCGATGCCGCCCTTGATATCGGAATTGTGGAACACGCCATCCACCAGCATGCGCATTGCCATGCCGCAGACGTGAAAGCCGCTGGCCGCAAGTCCACCGAGGATGGAGGCTTTGCCGCCTTCTTCCGAAAGATGCTGCGGTTGCGGATCGAATTCTTCGGCGAAGGCGATGATCTCTTCAGCCGTCACGTTGTAGGGCCCGAGCGGGAACACGCGGCCGACCGTGAAGTCTTCGTAGTGGAGGAGATTATCGCTCACTTAAACACCATCCATGGCTGCGCCCTGGGGCAGCTTTTCTAACTCGCTGCGCTCATAAGAAAAGCTAGCCTCATGACGTGAACCGGAAGTGCATTACGTCGCCGTCCTGCACAGTGTAGTCCTTGCCTTCCAATCGAAACTTGCCGCCGTCGCGTGCGCCCGCTTCGCCGTTCAGCGCCACATAGTCGCCATAGGCGATGGTCTCGGCGCGGATGAAGCCCTTTTCGAAATCGGTGTGGATGGCGCCCGCCGCTTGTGGCGCGTGCGCGCCTTTGTTCACAGTCCAGGCGCGGGCCTCTTTCGGGCCAGCGGTGAAGAAGGTGATGAGGCCCAGCAAATCGTACCCGGCGCGGATCAGGCGATCCAAGCCCGGCTCTTCCAATCCGAGACTGCCGAGATAATCGGCGCGTTCGGCGTCGGGAAGCTGTGCCACTTCTTCTTCAATACGCGCGGA
The DNA here is from genome assembly GCA_903928515.1 of uncultured Alphaproteobacteria bacterium. Taxonomy (GTDB): domain Bacteria; phylum Pseudomonadota; class Alphaproteobacteria; order Micropepsales; family Micropepsaceae; genus CAIYRG01. The sequence continues at coordinate 6,408 of CAIYRG010000390.1, forward strand.
AATCACAACCGTGCCGGCACCTTGTGCCTGGGCCATTTCGGCCACGCGTTGTGACGGCGCATTGCCGGTCGCGGCGGACTCTTCTTCGACGTTGCAGACATAGAGCACCGGCTTCTCGGTGAGCAGTGCAAGGCGCTTGTAAGGCTCGCGTTCTTCGGGTGCGAGATCGGCTTTGCGGGCAGGCTTGCCTTCGCGCAGCAAGTCGAGGGCCTTCGTCATCAACGCGAGTTGTTCTTTGGATTCCTTGTCGCCGCCTTTGGCTTTCTTCTCGGTGGCTGTGACGCGCTTCTCGAGGCTTTCGAGGTCGGCGAGCATCAGCTCGGTTTCCACCGTCTCCGCGTCGGCCACCGGATCGATGCGTCCTTCCACGTGCGTGATGTCGTCATCTTCAAAACAGCGCAAGACGTGAACGATGGCGTCCACTTCGCGAATGTTGGCGAGGAATTGGTTGCCCAGGCCTTCGCCTTTCGACGCGCCGCGGACCAGGCCTGCAATATCGACAAACGTGATGCGCGTCGGCACGATCTGTACGGATTTTGCGATGGCAGCGAGCGCGTTGAGGCGCGCATCGGGCACCGCGACTTCGCCGACATTCGGCTCGATGGTGCAGAACGGATAATTCGCCGCCTGCGCTGCCGCGGTTTGCGTGAGCGCATTGAAGAGCGTCGATTTGCCGACATTCGGCAAGCCCACGATGCCGCACTTAAATCCCATCGGAGTTCTTCTCTTTCTTGTCTTTTGGCGCGCTGTCGTCTTTGGCTGTTTTCGGCGCAGATTTGGGTTGGCGCGGCGGCTGCGTGAGCAGGGCGACTTTGTTCATGAAACCGGTGTCGTCGTTCTTCGCCAGCAACGGTGCGGCTTCGGCAATGGCCGAGAGCAGTGGCACTAGCCAGGTCTCATCGGCCTTGGAGAAATTGTCGAGCACGTGGCCGTGCACCTGCTCTTTGGCGCCGGGATGGCCAACGCCGACACGCACGCGGCGGTAATTGGGCGTCAGAGTCGCGGTGATCGAACGCAAGCCATTGTGGCCCGCATCGCCGCCGCCGGTTTTGGCTTTCAACTTGCCCGCGGCCAGATCGAGTTCGTCATGGATGACGACCACGGCTTTCGGCTCGATCTTGAAGAAGCGCGCAGCGGCGCCCACGGAATTGCCGCTGAGATTCATGAAGGTTTGTGGTTTGAGCAGGAAGGTCTTGCGGCCCGCCAAAAGACCTTCGGCGATCTCGCCGTCGAAGCGTCGGCGCCACGGGGCGAACTCGTAGCTGCCATGGATGACATCGAGCGCCATGAAGCCCGCATTGTGCCGGTTGCGCGCATATTGCGCGCCAGGATTGCCCAGCCCGGCGATGAGAAGTGGTGTATCAGCAGCCATGATGGCCCAAAAGTAAAACGCCGCCCTCCGGTTGTCGAAGGGCGGCGCTTCCTAAAACGTAACGCGACGACGAGCGTCTTACTTCTTGGCGGCCGGTTTGGCGGGCGCCTTGCCAGCAGCCGCACCAGCGGCCGGAGCTGCACCAGCAGCCGGAGCCGCACCGGCAGCCGGAGCTGCGGCAGCCGCAGCCGCTTTGGGTGCGTCTTCGGTGTAGGTGGTCGGCGGCGCGACGGTGGCGACGGTGAAGTCGCGGCTCTGAATCACCGGCTTCACGCCTTCCGGCAGGTTGAATGCCGAAATGTGCAGGCTGTCGCCGATGTCGAGCGTCGAAAGATCGCCCTCGATGAATTCCGGGATGTTGTCGACCGGGCAGTAGAGCTCAACTTCGTGACGCACGAGGTTGATCACGCCGCCGCGCTTCAAGCCGGGCGAAACTTCCTGGCCCTTCAAGTGCACGGGGATGTTGAGCGCGATGCGAGCGCCGGCTTCCAAGCGAAGGAAGTCGACATGCACGGGGCGGTCGGTGACGGGATCGAGTTGGATCTGACGCGGAATCACGCGCGTCTTGGCGCCGCCCACTTCCAGCATGAACAGCGTGGAGAGGAAGGTGCCCGTACCAAAATGCTTCGAGAGCGCACGCTCTTCGACTTGCACGTTCACCGGCTCATCTTTGCCGCCATAGAGCACGCCCGGCACGAAGCCGCGGCGGCGGAGCTGATAAGACGGGCCCTTGCCCTGCTTGGCGCGCGTCTCGGCGCGCAATTCCTGCACTTCACGCATTGGAAATCCTTAGGATAAAGCTGCCGGAAACAGGCGGGATTTGCCGCCCGGACCTCCGGGAGGGCTGGCTTTTAGCCGAAGGCTGGCTCGGTTTCAACCGGAGTCTGGGCGAGAGTTAAAGCACGGGGGCAAATGCACGGGTTAAGGTCCAAGGTTAAGGGGGCCCAAGGGAGGGGCCAAGAGAAGCGGGCGAACTTTGAAATGGCTCTTAACATTGACAGGAGCTTGGCGCTCACCGGATCATCCCCCGGCCACGAAACAAGATGGCGGTCGCTTCAGGGCCCAGGCCTTGAGGACGAGCAATATACGGGGAGTGCATGGGAAATCGGCTGCAGCAATGGTGGGTCGTGGCGGTTGCCGCGGCGGCGGGGCTGTCCGTCGGGGCCGGGGCCGTCAACTCCCAGGTCCAGAGCCTGTTTCTGGGGCCTGTGATCCAAGAGTTCCATTGGACGCGTGGTCAGTTCTTCATCGTCTCCATTCCGGCCACCATGGTCGGCGCGATGGTCATGCCTTTGCTGGGGCTGGCCGCCGATCGCTGGGGCATCCGCAAGGTCCATATTCCCGGCATCATCGCCTATGGGCTGATGACCATGGCGCTCGTCTTCCTCACCGGGTCGATGACGCAATATCTGATTTTCATGATCATCCACTCGGCCTTCGCCATGTGGCAGAGCCCGCCGCTTTACGCCAAAGCGACGGCGGCCTGGGCGGATAGCCGGCGCGGCATGGCGCTGGCGATCTGCATGGTGGGCAATGGCGTGGGCAACTTCATTACACCGCCGATCTGCGCCTGGCTGATCTCCGAATATGGTTGGCGCGGCGGGCGTATCGGCATGGGGCTTTTGGTGATCCTCGTGGCGGTGCCGGCGGTTTATTTCTTCATCCAGGAGCCGCCGAAGACGAAACGTCGTGCCGAATTCATCGCCGCGCAGGAAGGCATGACTGTCGCGCAAGCCATTCGGACGCCCACGTTCTGGATGCTGCTGGTCGTGACCTTCCTCACGGGCGGCGCGACGGTCGGCATCACGGCCAACCTCTTTCCGTTGCTGCGCGATAACGGCGTGGCGCCGTGGTTCGCGGCGGGCATGTTGTCCACCATCGCCATCGGGCAAACCGGCGGGCGGTTTCTGTTCGGCTGGTTGCTCGACAAATATCAGACGCCGAAAGTCGGCGCGGCGATGATCCTCAGCGTCATCGCCGGCATCGCACTGCTCTACGTCTCGACCGGCACTGTCGGCCTGACGGCCGGCGCGGTGCTGCACGGAATCGGCGGTGGCGTGGAATTGGAGATCGCGGCCTATTACGGCAGCCGCTATTTCGGCATGAAATATTTCGGCACGATCTACGGCCTGATCTTCGGCGGTTACATCGTCGGTCTTGCCGTCGGCCAAACCACCGTTGGCGCGCTGTCCGACACCACGCATTCGTATTTCATGTCCGTGCTGGTCGCGGAGGGTGCAGCCATCTTCTCGATACTTCTGGTGCTGTTGCTCGGGCCTTACAAATACAAGCCGCGCAGGGAAACGGCGGTGGACGATTCCGTATCCGATGCCGGAGCCTTGGCCGACAGTCCCAAACCCGCCTAAGGCACAGCGCGTTAATGCGCAGTGCCTTCTCAAACCATGAGGCGTTTTGTGAAACGTTTGAGTGAAGGCTGGGTTGTCACAGTCGCGTCGTCGGTAGCACTGACCGTCGGCGCGACGGCCATCACGGCGATTCCCACAGGCCTCTTCATGAAGCCGGTGATCGCAGAATTTCATTGGTCGCGCGGGCAATATTTTCTCGTGACGGCGATTGCCTCCATCGTCGGCGCGTTCATTATTCCTTTCCTGGGCCGGCTCGCCGACCGTATCGGCGTGCGCCAAGTGCTGCTGCCCGGCATCGTCATCTACGGCGTATCGGTGATGTGCTTGGGCGCGCTCAATCAGTCCTTCGCGTTTTACATGGCGGTGGGGCTTGTGGTCGGCGCCAGCGCGATGGTGCAATCCATGCCGCTCTACGCCAAAGCCGTTTCGGCGTGGGTGGACAGAAAGCGCGGCCTGGCGCTCGCGGTGACGATGATGGGTAACGGTTTGGGCTCGGTGATCTCCGCACCGGCCGCCGCCTATCTCATCACCGAATATGGCTGGCGCTCGGCGCGCGTGGTGCTCGGCGCGGCGGTGCTGATCGTGGCGTTGCCGGCGGTTTATTTCTTCATCAAGGAACCGTCGCGCGAAAGGCTCGCCAAACGTTATGCGCAAGCCGGTGAAGGGCTTTCTGCGTCCGAGGCTGTGCGCAGCGTCAGCTTCTGGATCGTTTGCGCGTCCATCTTGCTCGCGGGCGGCGCCACCGCCGGCACCATGACGCAGATCGCGCCGATCATCACCGATCACGGTTTCGACAACTACATCGCGGCGGCGAGTCTTTCCGTTTTGGCCATCGGGCAGATCGGTGGGCGGTTTCTGTTTGGGCATATGCTCGACAAATTCCGCACGCCGAAGATCGGAATCCTGCTTCTGATTTGCGCGGCGTTGGGATTGGCCGGGCTGTTTTGGGGAACGACCATCCCGGCTGTGCTTGCGGGCGCAGCGATGCTGGGGTTGGGCGCGGGCGCAGAATTGGAAATCGGCGCCTTCTATACCAGCCGCTATTTCGGCATGAAGAATTTCGCGCAGCTCTATGGGTATGTCTTCGGCTCGTACATCATCGGTTATTCGCTGGCGCAATATTTTGAAGCTGCATCCTACGATTTGTATCACACCTATGAAGTCGCGATCTTAGCTGCCATCGGCTGTTTGGCGGTGGCCGCGATACTGATCGCGTTCTTGGGGCATTACGTATTCCTGCCGACCGCCGACGATGTCGTGAGCGCGGAGGAAGAACTCGAAGCCGCGTGACAGTCCCAGCATGTTGACTTTAAAGGCACGGCCTGACGATCATGCGAAAATAACGACGCTCGCGGCACTGCCCGCGCGTTCACTGAGGGGGAATTGCCTGTGAAGAAGATCGATACGGGATGGCAAGTCGCCCTCGCGTCCATGGTGGGTTTGACCGTGGGCGCGTATTCGATGAGCACGCTGATGCAGCCTCTGCTGCTCGAGCCGCTGACCCAGGAATTCCATTGGTCGCGCGCGCAATATTTCGGCGCGCAATTGCCCGCAGCAATTCTGGGCGCAGTGGTGATGCCGCTGCTGGGCCGCGCCGCCGATCAGTGGGGCCTGCGCCGCGTGCATCTGCCGGGCGTCATTGGTTACGGCCTCGTGCTGATCCTGCTCTCCACGCTGAACGGCTCGCAAGGCCAGTGGTACGCCTACACGCTGCTATTGAGCGCGTTCGCGATGTTCCAGAGCCCGCCGCTTTACGCCAAAGCCGTGTCCGCCTGGATGGACAAGAATCGCGGCATCGGTTTGGGAGTGGCGACCACGGGCAACGCGCTCGGCGCCACCATCGTGCCACCCATCGCCATTTATCTTCTGGCGCATTACGGCTGGCGCGACATGCGCATCGCCGAAGGCTTCATGGTGATGCTGGTCGCGTTCCCCGCGATCTACTTCTTCATCAAAGAACCGTTCGCGCCGCTGTCGCAGCAAAACGCCGAGCAGCGTGCTGCGAACGTCATTCCCGGACATTCGGTGCGCGAAGGCTTGAAGATGTCTTCATTCTGGCTGCTGGTGCTCGCGTTCTTTCTGATTGGCGCATCCACGGTGAGTATGCTGTCGAATTTCGTGCCGTTGTTGCGCGATCATGGATTTGAGAACGCACCCGCCGTCACCGGCTATCTGCTGCTCGGCGTTGGCTGGGGCCAGTTCGGCGGCCGTATTATTTCGGGCTGGATGCTGGATCGCTACCAGACGCCCAAGGTTGCGATTGTCTTGATTCTGCTGGCGTTCATTGGCGTTGGCCTTGTCGCTCTCGGTACGAGCGTCCCGGTGGTCGTCGCAGGCGCTGCGTTCTTAGGGCTTGGGCTCGGTGCGGAGTTGCAGGTCGCGGCGTATTTCTCAGGCCGGTTTTTCGGCATGAAGAATTTTGGCTCGCTCTACAGCTTCATCTTCGGCGCCTTCATCATCGGCAATGCCGTCGGCGGCCTCACCATGGGGTGGATACGCGATCACTTCGGCAGCTACAATTACGGTGTCGCGGGCGCGGAAATCTCGTTCCTGGTATCGTGCCTGTGCTTCTTCCTGCTGCCGCAATACGTCTACAAACGTCCGTCGCGGTAACGCGACGGCGCAGCAAACAAAAAAGGCCGCTGAGGAAACTCAGCGGCCTTTTTCTTTACCGGGTGAGACGCGGCTTTACGCCAGTTCCCAGATCTTCTTCGCGGTCGCGTGCAAGCACGCGCTCGGGCCTTTGTCTTCGACCAGGTAGTTGTCGCAGACCGAGGCGAACACTTCGTTGGTGGCGAAGGTCGGATGCACGGCGAGGTTCATGCCGCTTGCCAGCGCCATGGTTTCATCCGAACGGATCAGCGGGCGTTCTACCAGATCGTAGCCTTGGCCATGCGCGTACAGGCGCTTTTCCAGCGGCAGTTTGGCGGCCTTCATGTGATCGTCATGCGTCTTGGCGATGTCGGCGCACAGGCGGCCGGGGATCAACTGCACAACGGTTTTCTGCTGCGCTTCCTTGGCCTGCTCGCAGGCTTCAAGCAACGCGGCAGGCGCTTTGCCGAGAACCACGGTGCGGCCGAGTTCGGTGTAGAAACCGCCCGCGCCATTGTTCTCAATGAGAATGGCGAGCTGATCGCCCTTCAGAAGCTTGCGGTTCTGGAAGTGCGGGTGGCGCAGGCCTGCGGGCTGTCCGCATTGCGCCGAGCCGAACAGGAACACGGCCTGCTCGCTGCCCATCAGACGGCCTTCGTATTGCACGAGAGCCATCACATCCATGTCGCGCATACCGGGTTGGATCTTCGGCAGCACCTTCTGGAACACCGCATCCTGCATCTGCGCCGTGCGCTTGATCTCGGCGATTTCGTCGGCGCTCTTGATCGCCTTGCAATGGTCGATGAAGTCCGTCTCGTCGATGATCTCCATGCCCACATTTTCCGCAACGTAGCGGGCGAATTCGAACGGCATCGCACCTTTGCCCGCAACGCCGATGCGCTTGTAACCGCGGCGTTTCAGGGCCTCCACGAAACGCTTGGCTTCATAGGCGTGCGTGTAATTGACCGAGTGGAACGCGGCGGTGGTGAGGATTTCGCCGACGCCGGGATAGTCGGGGTCTTCGCCGTTCGAAGCGCGGCGTTCGCCTTCGGGGCCATGCTCGATGATGGTCATCAGCTCACCGACATGGAAGATCGCACCGGCGTGATAGGCCGTGGTGGCAGGCCGGTCGGTCAGCCATTTGTGATAGCCGCCCAGGAAGTCTTCGCTGTTGAGCACGACGAGCGCTTCCAAATTCTGCTTCTTCAAACGGTTGCGCACCAGATCCCAGCGGCGCTCCAACTCGCGCCGCGGAATACGCGACATCACGCGATCGTCTACCATTGTCTCGGTCATGAACTTTCCCTCTCTCTGAATTGCAAAAATCTTACGGCGTTTTCGCCCAACGTTTCGTCCAAGCCGGTAACACGTCCGGATTGCGCACATAAATCGGCGGCTCGCCGCGCAGCACGCGCAGGCAATTCTCCACGCCCTGCGCATTCAGCACGGCCATTGTCTCATGCGTATGTCCGACGCCGTGCGGCGTCAGGATGGTGTCGGGCAATGTGTGCAGCGGGCTCGATTCCGGCAACGGCTCGGTCTCATACACATCGAGCGCAACACGCGAGAAATGCCCGGTTTTCGCGATCTCGTAGAGTGCTTGTTCGTCGATCAACCCGCCGCGTGAGGTGTTGATGAGGATCGAACCCTTCTTCGTCATCGCCAACGTCTGCGCGTTCAGCATGTGCCGTGTTTCGGCGTTCAGGCTCGCCAATACGCAAATGATGTCGCTGGTTTTCAGCAAGGTTTCGAGGCTGACCGGCTTCACATAATCGGGCCAGGGCTCACGGATGCGCGGCGCATAGGCCTGCATCTGGATCTGCCACGGGGCCAAACGCTCCGCGATGGAGCGCGAGATCTGGCCGAAGCCGATCAAGCCCAGCGTCTTGCCCTTGAGCATGTGCGAGGAATGCGGCCGCCGTGTTTTCCAACCCGCGCGCATATGCGCATCCGCGCCGAGCACGTCGTAAAGGCTGGCCAGGATCAGCATGATCGTGGCTTCCGCCATGCTCTCGTAGTTTTCGGGCGGCTGACAATTGCCCACCAGGATGCCGAGTTCGGTGGCGGCCTTTTCGTCGGTGCCTTCGGTGCCGGTGTAGGGCGAAATCACGGCCCGCAGATTAGGGCTTTGCTCCATCAATTCACGGGGCACGCCCAGCGTGCTTACCGGGAAAAGGATCGCGGCGCGCGAGGCGCGCTCGTTCGAGGTCAAAAACGCGATTTCGCTTTTGTAGCGAGTGACCTCGATGCCGTGGCCACGGAGGCTGTCCTCCACAGGCTTGAACAGGGCGTCTTGCGGGCCGACCAGGACGATTTGCGCCAAATCCGGAAACCTTTTTGGGAAATGCACCCGCATGGACGCGAAGGGTGGGCGGCACGGGTAGCAAACCGTTCCGGCGGCCGTCAAACCCAGGCCTGGGATGTCTCTGGCCCCGCAATCGGGCCGAAAGGCCTCCTTTTTGGGCAGTTGAGGCCGAGTCGAAGACCCGAACGGAGGCCTGCGGAAGTGCAAATTCGCCCCAGACGAGGGCTTGGTCATGCGGGGTAACGCAGCGCTTCCGAGGAGCCGATCTGTGACGAAAAAGCCCCTGAAATGAAGGGCTTTTTAAGAGTGCCGGGGAGGCTGGAGCGGCATAGATTGATACAAAATAGCTGTTTGAATAAGAACCGCTCTACGGTAGATTGGCAGCTCGAAGAGCACTGTCTCAGGCGAGTGCATACCTGGCACAACGCCACGCTCGCCACATTCGCATCATTCTATCGCAAGAGGAGGTCGCCCCCTTGGTTGCACTCACGGTAAACGGCAAACACTACGAAGTGGATGTCGATCCCGATATGCCCCTCGCATGGGCCATTCGAGACAAGATTGGTTTGACGGGCACGAAGGTGTCGTGCGGTGCAGGCATCTGCGGCGCGTGCACGGTGCATGTGGAAGGCGAAGCGGTGCGTAGCTGCTCCTTCCC
>CAIYRG010000391.1 GCA_903928515.1 uncultured Alphaproteobacteria bacterium
GCGATCAATCTCGGCCAGGGATTCCCCGACGAGGATGGGCCGGAAAGCATCCGGGCCGAGGGGGCGCGGGTGCTGATGGAAGGCCCGAATCAATATCCGCCGATGCGGGGTCTGCCGCGATTGCGCGACGCGCTCGCCGCCCACAGCCGGCGTTTCTACAATCTGGCCTTCGACCCAGGCCATGAGGTGATCGTCACCTCGGGCGCAACCGAAGCGCTCACCGCCTGCATACTCGGCCTCGCGGGGCCGGGCGACAAAGCCGTGATCATCGAACCGGCCTATGATTCCTATCGTCCGATCCTGAACGCGGCCGGGGCGCGCGTTGAAGTCATACGCCTGGCTGCGCCGGATTTTCGGCTGGATGCGGCCGCGTTGGACAAGGCGCTGACGGGCGCGAAGTTGCTGCTGATCAATTCGCCGCTCAATCCGCTGGGCCGCGTTTTCACGCGCGAAGAACTGGAACTGGTTGCCGCGGCGCTGGAACGCCACGATGCCTATGCGATTTGCGATGAGGTGTATGAGCATCTCACTTTCGATGGGCGCGAACATGTGCCGTTGATCTCGCTTCCGGGCATGCGTGAGCGCTGTGTGCGCGTGGGCTCGGCGGGCAAGATGTTTGCGTTGACGGGCTGGAAGGTTGGTTGGGTGATGGGGCCTGCGGCGTTGATGGAAGCCATCGCCAACGCGCATCAATTTCTCACCTTCACCACCGCGCCCGCGTTGCAGCTTGGCATCGCGCACGGGCTGGATCAGGAGATGGAATTCACCCTGAACATGACGCGCGCGCTTCAGAAAAAGCGCGATCTGCTCTCGGCCTCGCTGCGGAAGGTGGGCTTTGCGTTGCTGCCTTGCGAAGGCACGTATTTCGTGACGGGTAGCATCAAGAATTTGACGAACGAACCGGATTCCGAATTCTGCAAGCGGCTGACGCGCGAGGCCGGAGTGGCTGCCATTCCGCTGTCGGCCTTTTATGATGCGCAAGCGCCGCGCGATCTGGTGCGCTTCGCCTTCTGCAAGAAGGAAAGCGTGCTTGAGGAAGCGGCCAAACGCCTGGAGAATTATTTCCGATGAGCTTCGAGGTTTTGAGCGTTGCGGAGATGGGGCGCGCGGATTCATTGGCAGTGGAGGCGGGCGTGGCCTCGCTCACGCTGATGGAAAATGCGGGCCGCGCCGTCGCCGATTTCGTGTGGCAGCGTTATTTGCCGCCTTTCGTGCTGGTGCTGTGCGGGCCCGGTAACAATGGCGGCGATGGTTTTGTCGCCGCGCGATATTTACGCGAACGCGGTTGCGATGTGCGCGTGGCACTGTTGGGTGAAGCAGCTGCGTTGAAGGGCGATGCCGCCGCGATGATGAAGCGCTGGAACGGCGCAATCGAACCGCTCAACACCGAGTTGATCAAACGCAAAGCTATCGTTGTGGACGCACTGTTCGGGGCAGGGCTGTCACGTCCGCTCGACGGCGTGGCGCGCGATGTCGTGCAGATGATGAACAAAACGAAATTTCCCATCGTCTCGGTGGATATGCCGAGCGGCATTTCCGGTGACACGGGGCGCACGCTCGACAAAGACGGCGTTCATATCCGTCCGCGTTACACGATCAGCTTTTTTCGTAAGAAGCCGGGCCATTTGCTGATGCCGGGACGCGCTGCCTGCGGCGAAGTGAAGATCGTCGATATCGGTATTCCCAAAGCCGTGTTGAAAAGCATTGCGCCGAGCACGTTCGCCAACACGTCCGATTTGTGGCGAAAGGAATTTCCCTGGCCGAAAATCGATGGTCACAAATATGGGCGCGGCCATGCCGTGGTGGTGAGTGGTCCGGCGCACGCCACGGGTGCGGCACGATTGGCGGCGCGTAGTGCGCTGCGTGTCGGCGCGGGGCTGGTGAGTGTTGCATCGCCTGCCGATGCCGTGGCGATCAACGCCGCGCATCTCACCGCGATCATGGTCAAACCGTTCGATGAGGCGGACGGGCTTACCGCGTTGCTGTCCGACAAGCGGCTCAATGCGGTGGTGATCGGACCGGGCCTGGGCGTCAGCGGCGAAACCCGCGAACTGGTTTCGGCGGTTTTGGCGGGCACGTGTGCGACCGTTCTGGATGCCGATGCGCTCACCGCCTTCCGGGATGATCCCGACGCGCTGTTCGCGCGGATCA
>CAIYRG010000392.1 GCA_903928515.1 uncultured Alphaproteobacteria bacterium
CGGCATTCACCGATTTCTGGTTGATGATGGCGTCGATGGCCACGGCGGTCTTGCCGGTCTGACGGTCGCCGATGATGAGTTCGCGTTGGCCACGGCCAATCGGGATCAGCGTGTCGATGGCCTTGAGGCCCGTCTGCACAGGCTCGTTCACCGATTTGCGCGGAATGATGCCCGGCGCCTTCACGTCCACGCGGCGGCGTTCCGCCACGTTCGTGAGTTCACCCTTGCCGTCAATCGGATTGCCCAGCGGATCGACGACGCGGCCGAGCAAACCCTTGCCCACCGGCACGTCCACGATGGCGCCGGTGCGCTTCACCGTGTCGCCTTCTTTAATCGCCTGGTCGGAACCGAAAATCACGACGCCGACATTGTCGGTTTCGAGATTGAGCGCCATGCCCTTCGTGCCGCCCGGAAATTCGACCATTTCACCGGCCTGGACGTTGTCGAGGCCGTAAATGCGCGCAATGCCGTCGCCGACGGAGAGCACTTGGCCCACTTCGGTGACTTCGGCTTCGGTGCCAAAATTGCGGATTTCGCGCTTAAGGATCGCGGAGATTTCCGACGGCTGAATGTCCATCGTTCAGTTCCCTTTCATGGCGGCGCGCAACGAATCGAGTTTCGTGCGCAACGAGGAGTCGATCATGCGAGAGCCGACTTTCACGACGAGGCCGCCAAGCAGATTGGCGTCCACATGCGTGGTCAGCATGGGCTCGCGGCCCAATTTGTCTTTCAGCACGCGCTTCAATTCGGCCGCTTCATCGGACGAAAGCGCACGGGCGGAGGTAACTTCGGCGGCGATCTCGCCGCGGTGCTTCGCGAGAAGCGTTTCAAACGCGCGGATGATATCGCCCAGCGCGAACAGGCGGCGCTTGTCGGCGAGCAGCAGCACGAAGCGCTGCGTCAGCTCGGACGCCTTGGCCTGGATCAGAATCGCCGTCATGGCGCGGGCCTGTTCGTCGCGCGTGATGACCGGCGAACGCACGAGGCGCGCCAAATCTTCGCTGCTCTTGAGCAGGGTCTTCAGCTGCGCGAGGTCAGCGCCAAGCGTGTCGAGGGCGCGCTCTTCAAGCGCCAATTCGAACACCGCCGTTGCGTAACGACCTGCAAGCCCGGTGACTGGAGTGTCTTCGGAAGCCACGAATGATCCCGCACATTACGATTTCGGTTATCCGGGCGATTATTTCCCAGCTAACCCATTGTTTTTATTCGAAAAAATACTCGGCAAAAGCAGGCTCTTACCAAGCGGGCCGGACTTAGCATGGGGTTTTCGCAGGCGCAACTCAGCGGCACCTGAATCCACACCCCGCGACGATCCGCCCAAAAGCCCCACGGCCCATCGCGGGACGGCCCAACGTCATCGAACCTCGATTGACAAAGGCCGCCTCAAGCGGTTGCCTCGCGCCCCGAAACGCCAGCCATCTCGCGGCCCCGCCTTAGCTTTCGGCCGCCCACATGCCAATTTCCAATCACCTCAAGGGAGAACAACGACATGGGTAAGAACATCACATTGAAGGCCAGCGACGGCCACGAACTGGGCGCCTACCGCGCCGATCCGGCCGGCAAGCCCAAGGGCGCCGTGGTCGTCATTCAGGAAGTGTTCGGTGTGAACCACTGGGTCCGCGCCGTGGCCGATTCGTATGCCGCGCAGGGCTACCTCGCCATCGCGCCCGCGATCTTCGACCGCGTGCAGAAGGACTTCATCACCGACGATTATTCGCCGGAAGCCCGCCCGGCCGTGCGCGCCATCGCCGGCCAGACCAAGCCGGACCTGGTGCTGCTCGACGTGGCGGCCGCCATTGAAGTTGCCAAGGAAGCCGGCAAGGTCGGCATCACCGGCTTCTGCTTCGGCGGCGCTGTGTGCTGGCGCGCAGCGAACAAGGGCATGGGCCTTTCGGCGGTGTCCGGTTATTACGGCGGCGGCATCGAGGGTTACATCGACCTGAAGCCGCAAGTTCCCACCATCATGCACTACGGCGAGAAGGATCAGGCGATCCCGCTCGATAAGGTGGAAGAGCTGCGCAAGAAGTACCCGGAAGTGGCCGTCTATATCTATCCGGCCGATCACGGCTTCCATTGCGACGAACGCGGTTCGTTCGACGCAGCCTCCTCGAAGCTGGCGATGGAACGCACGCTGGCCTTCTTCGCCAAGCACATCGGATAAAGCCTACCCCTAACTGTCATGGCCCGGCGCACTTGTGCGACCGGGCCACCCAGTTAGCGCTAGCGTTTCACGATCACCTGGGTGGCCCGCACGAGGCGGGCCATGACAACCTAGGGAGTGAGGTCAAGGATGAGCATCGGCCTGAAAGCGTATTTCGCGCTTGTGCTTGATGAAGCGGACGCCTCGCTTCACGCGCCGCTCTCCACACGACGCGCGATCTCCGCAGCCGCCATCCTGAACGTCCTGCCGGATCGCGTGTTCGAGACGTATCGTCTAACCGATCCCTACAAAGTATGGCACGCGCAGGATTTGCCGGAATATCGTGCGCGTTTGGAAGCGGAGTGCGAAGACCTCGCCATTCTGCATGCGATGTGCCGCTTCGATGCGGACGCGCCGAAATTGGAGCGCAAGATCATCGCTGTGGGTGACGAAGAAGCCAAGAAGCTCGCGCTCGGCGATTTCATGATCTCGCTCTACAACGGACTTTCCGTGCACGCGATCCTCGTGCACACACACGACAACACAGACTTGCGCTTCGACGCGCTGATGCACCGGGCAATAGCCTGGTGGAAAACCGAATTCGAAAAACGGGAGCTATAGGAATGGCGACGGAAACGCAGATTCACGTGAAGACACCGGCGAGCAACAGCGACGCGCGCCTCTACAAACCGGAAGGCAACGGCCCGTGGCCCGCCGTTGTGATGCTGACCGACATCAACGGTTTGCGCCCCGCGTTCTACGAGATGGCAGGCCGCATGGCCGATCTCGGTTACGTCGTGCTGCTGCCTGATATCTATCACCGCAGCGGACCGTTCCCGCATTTCGACCACGTGCCGAGCTCGCGCGATCCGAACGACCGTCCGAAGATTCTGGAGATGGGCGAGAAGATGACGGTGGCCGCGCAGATGGAAGACGGCGGCGCGTGGGTCGATTACCTCACGTCCTTGCCGGATGTGAAAGGTAAGGTCGGCGTTGTCGGTTATTGCCTCACCGGCCCGAGCGCGGTTTACACCGCGGCAGCGCGTCCCGACAAAGTCGGCGCAGCGGCAACCTTTCACGGCGTGAAGCTGGCGACGGAAGCGACCGACAGCCCGCACACGTTCCTGCCCAAGGTCAAAGCCGAACTATATTTCGGCCACGCGACGAACGACCAAACCTGCCCGCCGGAAATGGTCGCGAAGTTGGAGGCCGAAATGAAGAAGCTCGGCACCAATGGCGAAAGCGTCACCTATCCGTCGAACCACGGCTTCGCGGTGAACGGCTCACCCAATTACAATCAGGAATCGTCGGAGAAGCACTGGGCGGTGCTGACGAAGCTCTACAAAGAGAATTTGTGATCAACCAATCGCTTAAAAGTTTAAAGCCTCGCCTTGGTTCAGGGCGAGGCTTTTTCTTTGGCGATATCACGTCGGCTATGGGCCCCCTGGGGCTCGAATCTACTAAGATATAGACTGAGGGAGCGTGCGGGAGGGGAACGCATGAAACGCTTAACCGCCGCAGTATTGATTTTCTGCGCGGCACTAATTGGCTGTGCGAAGCCGGACTCCGAACGCGCGGATGTTTTGGCGAATCTAAGAAACGCCAAGAAATCGGACGAGGCAATGACGACGTTAAATGCGTCGTGCGAAGCCGCAGGTATGGTGCTTGTGTTCAAGGATGTCTCGCAAACGGACCCAGCTACGGGTAACCCGATCACCAAAACTACGGCGGCGTGCGTTCCGAAGGCGGCAAATTCAAATTGATAGCTATCCGACTTTTACATAATCGCGGGGATCACGCGATCCGGTGGGCGGTGCGCGTTGAAATAGGTCTGAATGTTGATGATGACCTTCTCGCCCATCGCGGTGCGAGCCTCGATCGTGCCCGAGCCCAGATGCGGCAACAATATCACGTTCTTCAAGCCCAACAGCTTGGGATGAACCACCGGTTCGTTCTCGAACACATCGAGCCCTGCGCCTGCGATGGTTCCCGCAATCAACGCTTCCGCCAACGCGGCTTCATCGATCACCTCGCCGCGCGCGGTGTTCACGAGATAGGCAGTCGGTTTCATCTTGGCCAAACGCTCGGCGTTGATGAGATGAAACGTACCCGGCGTGTACGGGCAATTCAGCGATACGAAATCCATCTCGGGCAGCATCGCATCGAGATCTTCCCAATAGGTCGCGCTGTATTCGCCCTCTATCCCCGCACCCGCCGAACGGCGGTTGTGATAGTGGATGTTCATCGCAAAGGCCTTGGCGCGCTTCGCCACGGCTTGGCCGATGCGGCCCATGCCAATGATGCCGAGCTTCTTCCCACGCAGGCTGGTGCCCATCATCCAAGTGGGATGCCACCCCTTAAACTCACCCGCCTCAATCGCACGCACGCCTTCCAGCAGGCGGCGCGGAATGGCCAGCATCAGCGCCATAGTGATGTCGGCGGTGTCGTCGGTCAGCACACCCGGCGTGTTGGTGACAGTGAAGCCACGCGCGAAGGTCGCATCCACATCGATGTGATTCACGCCCGCACCAAAATTGGCAATCAGCTTGAGCTGCGGACCTGCGGCATTGATCACCTCAGCCGTGACCTTGTCGGTGACGGTGGGCACCAGAACATCCGCCTCTTGCACGGCCGCGATCAGTTGCTCGCGCGTGAACGGGGTATCGCTCTCGTTGAGCCGCACGTCGAACAATGCGCGCATGCGCGCCTCGACGGGCTCAGGCAATTTCCGCGTGACGATAACGAACGGTTTTTTGTCGGACATGAAGGCAAATCTCCTTAACATGGCCTCTCTAGCAGATGTCGTTTCGCGCCGGAATGTGCAGATGCACTTTCCTTGCGTGCTGCCCGCGCGTAAAACGAATCTCATGCTGCGATTTGCGCCCAAATCCGCTTTGTTCTTGACCGTCCTGGCGCTGCCTGTGATGGCCAGCGGGCTGGCCTTGGCCGCGTCCAAAGAGGACGACACCAACAAACTGCCGCGCTTCGTCTCCTTGAAGGAGTCCGAAGTGAACATGCGCGAAGGCCCCGGCGTGAAGAACAAGATTCACTGGGTGTTTCACCGCAGAGGGCTACCCGTTGAGCTTTTGTCGCAATACGACGTCTGGCGGCGGGTGCGTGATTCCGAGGGCGCAGTGGGTTGGGTGAACCAGAACATGCTGAGCAGCGGGCGCGAAGGCCTCGTGACGGGCGAAGATCAGGCGCTGCTGCATGCCAAGGAAGACGATTCTTCCGAGGTAGTGGCGAAGGTGGCGCCCGGCGCCATTGGCGCGCTGAAGCGCTGCACGCTCAAGGCCTGCGAGATGAAGTTCGACAAGGTGGACGGCTGGATGGATCGCACCCGGTTATATGGGCTGTATCCGAACGAGGTCTTTTAGCGTTCGCTCGCAGCCTCAACGAGTTGCAACTCACGCAAGACTTGCCTGAACTACCTCCCCACCCAAGCACAGCTTTTCCAAGGAACTTCGTTCCTAAGAAAAGCTAGTGAAGGGGGAGGTGAATCTGAGGCTAGCATCGGCATGGGTCCCGGCTCGCGCTTCGCTTCGCTCGCTGGCCGGGATGACAGTTTCTAGTGCCTAAAGTGGCGCATGCCGGTGAGCACCATGGCTATGCCCGCTTTGTCCGCTGCTTCGATCACGATGTCGTCGCGCATCGCACCTCCCGGCTGAATGACCGCCCGCGCGCCTGCCGCGATCACCGTCTCCAAACCATCGGGGAACGGAAAGAACGCTTCGCTTGCCGCCGATGAGCCCTTCGTCAAAGGCTCCGGCCAACCGCCAGCCTTCTGCGCTTCGATGGCCTTCTGTGCGGCGATCTTCGCGGAATCGATACGCGACATCTGACCCGCGCCGATGCCCGCCGTTTGCAGGCCATTCACATACACGATGGCGTTGGATTTCGTGTGCTTAGCGACCGTGAGCGCGAACAGCAGATCGGCCCATTCGGCCTCTGTCGGCGCGCGTTTGGTGACGACTTTCATGTGCTCGCGCGCCACACAGCCATTGTCACGGCTTTGCACCAGGAACCCACCCGCGACCGAACGGAAGGTGCGCCCTTTTGCTTTCGGATCGGGCAGGCCGCCGGTGATGAGCAGACGCAGATTCTTCTTCGCCGCCAGGATCGCACGCGCATCAGCAGTGGCATCCGGCGCGATGATCACTTCCGTGAACAATTTGGCGATTTCTTCCGCCGCGTCGCCATCGAGCGTGCGGTTGAAGGCGATAATACCGCCGAACGCGCTTAACGAATCGCAGGCCAGCGCTTTGCGATAGGCGTCGGCCAACGAGGAACCCAGCGCCACGCCGCACGGATTGGCGTGCTTCACGATCACGCAAGCGGGCTTGTCGGCCGGATCGAATTCGGCAACCAACTCAAACGCGGCATCGGTGTCGTTGATGTTGTTGAAAGAGAGTTCCTTGCCCTGCAATTGCGTGGTCGTCGCAACACCGAAACGCAGCTCGCCCGTGGCGTAGAACGACGCGCTCTGATGGGGGTTCTCGCCGTAACGCAACGACTGCCGCAAAGTCCCGGCGATGCTGACGCGGCGCGGAGGTTCGGCCTCGCCGTCTTTCGCAAG
>CAIYRG010000393.1 GCA_903928515.1 uncultured Alphaproteobacteria bacterium
CGCATCAAGTCGATGCTCTATCTGCCGTTCAACGATCCCGACGAGTGCTACGCGACGGTGAAAGAGTTCGGCGACAAAAAGGGTGTGGTCGGATTTCTCGTCACCGCCGTGCGCTACAACGCCGTCAACGATAACGAGTACATGAAGACCTACGCGCTGTTGGAAGAGATGGGCAAGCCGCTCGCCTTCCACGCCGCCTACAACTGGCACACGAAGTACATGGAGCAGATGAACCGCTTCATCTCGGTCCATGCCCTGGGCTTCCCCTATTACAACATGCTGCACATGACCAACTGGATCATCAACGGCATCCCCGAGCGCTTCCCCAAGCTCAAGACGATGTGGATCGAAGGCGGTCTCGCCTGGGTGCCGTTCCTGATGCAACGCCTCGACAACGAATACATGATGCGTCCGTCGGAATGCCCGCTGTTGAAGAAGCTGCCCAGCGAATACATCGCCGATCAGTATTTCGCGACGCAGCCGCTGGAGCTGGTGAAGAACCGGAAAATTCTTGAAGCGACCTTCGAGTACATGAAGGCCGACACCCAGCTCTGCTTCTCGACCGATTACCCGCATTGGGATTTCGATCTGCCGGGCACGGTTTACGACATTCCGTTTCTCTCCGAGCAGGGTAAGCGCAACATCTTGGGCGGCAACGCCGCCAAGCTGTTCGGGCTCGAACCCTGGAAGCACGACAAGAACGGCAAGCCGGTGTTCGCCGGTTAAAGAGCCCCAGCGTCAGCCCCTCACCCTTCCCTCTCCCCAGAGGGGAGAGGGTTGAGGAGGGTTGGCGAGCCGTTCGCGGCGGGTTGCACCCCGCCGCGCTTTTCAATAATCGACACCGTGCAAGGTGTCGATCACGAGCCTTACCCGAAACTGGGTGAGGGGACAGTGACGAAAGAATAATTACAGGCTCGTTGTCAGGGAGACAGTTCATGCAGTTCCCGTCGAGCGGCACCAAGTCGCTCACCGTCGAAGAATTCGACACCACTAAGCATCTGGCTCACGCCGCCCAGCAGGCGCGGGCGCGCAACCTCGACAAGATCACCATCGTCGACGTCGATCTCCACCACGACGAGACGTCCAGCTTTCGCGACATCGTCGGCCACATCGATTCGACGGTTGAGCGCCAATTGGCGCGCAGCGCCACCAACGAAGGCCGCCGGCCGATGATTCCGCGCAACATCGGCTACGAGGATTTGGGCGGCCGCATGCAGCGCTTCGCCGCCCGCAAGCTGGAGAAGGCGCCCGCCAACGTTCACCGCGACATCACGTTGACGACCCGCACCATGGAAGCGATGGGCTCCAACTACGGCGTGCTCTACCCGACCACGTCGATGCGGCTCGCCATTCAACCGAAGCGCGATTGGGAATACTGGCTGACGCTGGCCTACAACCGCTGGATCGCAACCGAGTTGCTGACGCAGGATTCGCGCCTGCGCGGCATGCTCTATCTGCCGCTGCATCATCACACCGAATGCCTGGAGATGATCGAGCAGTTGGGCGACAAGCCCGGCATCGCCGGTTGCGTGATCGCGAGCCCGCGCTACGAGCGCATTTATTCCAAGGGCATGATCCACATTCTCTCGGCGATGGAAGAGCGCGGCCTGGTGCTGGCGTTCCACGGCATGGCCAACTGGGGCGAAAGCTCGCTGGCGCCGATGAACCATTGGGGCGCCGTGCAGGCGTTGGGCGTGCCGCACTCCAACATGGTCCACATGACCAACTGGATCACCAACGGCATGCCGGAGCGATTCCCGAAGCTCAAGGTGCTGTGGCTCGAATCCGGCGTGGCGTGGGCGACGTATCTGATGCAGCGCCTCGATGCGATGTACATGGCACGCATCTCCGAAGCGCCGCTGCTGAAAGAGAAGCCGTCTCATTATATGAAGCGGATGTTCTACTGCTCGCAGCCCTTAGAGCGGCCCGACGATCCCGCCACGCTGGAGGCGGCGTTCCGCGCCATCAACGCCGAGACGCAACTGGTGTGGGGCTCGAATTTTCCGTCGCACGATTTCGATGTGCCGTCGACGGTCTACGACCTGCCGTTCCTCGATGCCAAAGCCAAGGCCGCGATCTTGGGCGGCAACGCGATGAAGTTGTTCGGCATCGATCCGACGAAATCCTGAACCCGCAAACTCACGTCACACAAGAAAGGGCGTTTCCCCTATGGCCGCGATTGATCTTAAAAACCGAGCCTTCATCGTTACCGGCGCCAGCCGCGGCATGGGCAAAGCGATGGCCGAAGCGCTGCTGGCGGCGAATGCGCGCGTCGCGCCCTTGTCGCCCGACACCGCCGAGCTCAACGCCACCGTTGCCGAGCTGGGTAAGACCTACGGCAAGGACCGTGTACTGGCGCTCGATGCCGACATCTCCAAGGCCGAGGACTGCAAGCGCTCGGTCAACGAGGCCATCGCCAAGTTCGGCGGCGTCGACGGCTTGATCAACGACGCGGCGTTGGGCCAGCCCTACCTCAAGCCCGGCGTCGACGACACCACGATCAACTTCTGGGAAGCCGACCCGATCCGCTGGTCGAAGATGATTCAGGTCAACGTCTGCGGCACCTTCATGATGGCCAACGCCATCACGCCGCACCTGCTCGCCAA
>CAIYRG010000394.1 GCA_903928515.1 uncultured Alphaproteobacteria bacterium
GATCGCCGTGATAATGCGTATTAATCAGGAACTTGATCGGCGCTTTCGTTTTCGCCGCAATCGCCGCTTCGATTTTCGGCGCCATCTCCATGGCTTGGCTGTCGATCAGTATAACGCCGTCTTGCGCCACGGCCGCAGTCACGTTCCCGCCGGCGCCTGCCAGAAAATAGACGTTGTGGCCAAGGTCGGTGACTTTCACCTCAACCTTGGAGAGGTCCGGCACCTGCGCCGACGCAGCAGGCGCCAGCGCGAGAAGCGCAATCCCAATGAGAAGAGTCGAGCGCATGAACGCCTCCCTTAAATAATGATGCAGACTTAGATGAGGATTCCGGCAAGACCCAGCGCGGAGCAGATGAGGAGCGCGGCGACGGCCAGCGTCGAGATGACAGCGCCGGCGGTGCGTTTCGATGGGTCTGCCATGTAAGCGATCATGTAGACGATGCGCCCCAAGATCCAGACGATGCCGAGCGCGCCTGCGATGTAAGCATCGAAGAACAGTGCGGCGATCCACAGAAGCGGCAGGAACGCGACGAGACTTTCGATCGTGTTCATCTGCACGCGATAGGCGCGTTCAAACTCGGGATGGCCGACCATAGCGGGCGCTATGATGTTGTGCCTGCCGCGTGCCTGGCCGGCGCGGACCAGCGTGACGATGTAGAAGATTAACGCGAGTACGGTGACAATTCCGGCAATGTGAGCGCCTGCTGGCATGAAATCCCCCTGAAATGGTTTTTGGTTTTGGTGACGTAAGGCTGGCCCGACGGAAAGCGTGGCCGGAAATCTATTGCGGCCGCAGCGAGCGATAGGCGATGCGCAGGAAGCGCTCGCCGGCCATTGGGTCTTGCGCCCATTTGGCATTGAGGTCCGCCAGGATATTCGCCGCCACGACCGTGTCTTCGGAATCCCCCGCCGCAATGCGCTTCTTCACACGGTCGCGCACAGCGATCAGCATGTTGCGGAATTCGGTCAGTTTGGCTTTGTCGGCGAGCGGTCCGTGGCCGGGCACGATCTTCGTCTTGTCGTCGGCCAACTTCAGAAGAACCGCAGCGGAGGCGATCATGCCTTCCACGCCGCCTTTTGCGGCCACATCGATGGCGGGATAGCGGTTCGAGAAGAACAGATCGCCGGTGCACAGCACGTTGGCGTCGCGGAAATAGACATAGGTGTCGCCATCGGTGTGCGCGGGCGGCATGTGGAAGAGTTCCGCCGTCTGGCCATCCACGCGCAACGTCATCGTGTTGGGATAGGTGACGATGGGCAGCGCTTCGGCGGGCGGGCGGGGGCGCACGCCGCCCGTGCCGTTCGGCATTTCCATATCCATGCGGGTGCGCACATTGTCGTGCGCGACGATGATGGCGCCCTGTCTGGCATAGGTGGCGTTACCGCCGGTGTGGTCACCGTGATAATGCGTGTCGATCAGATAGCGCGTGGGCACTTTCGACACGGCGGCAATCGCAGGGACCAGCCGGTCGGCCACTTCGGCGTAGGACGCATCCACCATGATCGCGCCGTCAGTCCCGACGGCGACGGTCACGTTGCCGCCGATATTTCCGGGGCTGCCGTCGAACATGAAAATGTTGTTGCCCAGCGGTGTGGTGCGCACGACCGCCGTGGCGAAGGTCTGCGCCGGCGCGGCCGGAAGCGGCGGAGGTTCCGCGGCGGTTGCAACGCCGATACACGCGGCGAATGCGATAGCCCAGCCCAGCGCGTCTGTTGCCATCCTCATCGGCTTCCCCCTCTGTTTTGCCCACGATAATGCGGCAACGCGCAGCACATGTCCAAGGCCGGCGCGTGGCGAAAGCGGCGAAATTCCGGTGTTTTCTCTTGCCCAAGCGCGTTTGCCCTCGGCTTGCGGGGCAAGGGCCTATCGCCTAGAACGGCCCCGCCTTTTTTGGGAAGACATCTCATGGCCGCCATCATCGATATCCTCGCGCGCGAAATTCTCGACAGCCGCGGCAACCCCACCGTCGAAGTCGACGTGCGTTTGGAAGACGGCTCGTTCGGCCGCGCGGCCGTGCCGTCTGGCGCGTCCACCGGCGCGCATGAAGCGGTCGAATTGCGCGATGGCGACAAGCGCTATGGCGGCAAGGGCGTGAAGAAGGCGGTGGATGCCGTCAACGCCGAGATCTTCGAAGCCATCTGCGGCCTGGATGCGGAAGACCAACTGCGTATCGATGCGTTGCTCTGCAGCCTCGACGGCACGCCCAACAAAGCGCGCCTCGGCGCCAACGCCATTCTCGGCGTGTCGCTGGCGCTCGCCAAAGCGGCTGCCGAATCCACGGGTCAGCCGCTCTATCGTTATCTCGGTGGCCCTTCGGCGCGCGTTCTGCCGGTGCCCTTGATGAACATCATCAATGGCGGCGTGCACGCCGATAACCCCATCGACTTCCAGGAATTCATGATCGTGCCGGTTGGCGGCGCGAACTTCGCCGAGGCGCTGCGTACCGGCGCGGAAGTGTTCCACACGCTGCGCAAAGGTTTGAAGGACGCCGGGCTCAACACCAACGTCGGCGACGAAGGCGGCTTCGCGCCGAACCTCGCCAGCGCTGACGACGCGCTGGAAACTATCGCCGCCGCTGTGAAGAAAGCCGGCTACAAATTTGGTAAGGACGTCTTCATCGCGCTCGATGTTGCCAGCTCGGAGTTTTTCGAC
>CAIYRG010000395.1 GCA_903928515.1 uncultured Alphaproteobacteria bacterium
CACGCCGCAATGGCAGGCAGCCGCGTTGCTCTATGCCGGGCGCGATGGCGATGCCTGCGGCGAGCCCACCGCGCTGCGTCTGCAAGCGGCTGATGAAGTCTGGATCGAATTGCGCGCCTATTGTTACGCGCTGACCAACGATGCCGGCGCGCTGGATCTCACGCGCTCGGTCATTCAGGCGCGCGGCCAGGAAAACACCGCCTTCGATACCGCGCTCGATGCGTTGAGCGGGAGTGCGACCAAACCGGCAAGTGATATCGACATGCCCAGCGCGCTGAATGTGCGCATGTTCCAGCGTTTGGAATGGCCTGTTCCGCCGATGGCAGCGGAGATCTTGGGGCCGGCGGCGGAGATTTCCGTGCTGCGCGATCCCAACACCACCATCGACGCCAAACTCGAACTCGGCGCGAAACTGTTTTCCTCCGGCCAGTTGACCGGCGGCGACCTGACCAACGTGCTCGATCTCTATTCGTTCAAACCCAACGAGCTTGCCGTGGCGGCAGCGATGGCGCCGGTGGAAGACACGTTGCGCGGGATAGCCTTGCTGCGTGCCGCGTTGATGGACGAGCCCCGCGCCGACAAGCGCGCAGAAATTATCGACACCGCGTTGCGCGTAGCGGCGCAAAAGAATGTGTTTCCGCTCGTCACGGAAGAATTCCTGAGCGACATCGCAGAGATCACACCGCAACCGGGCTGGGGAAATTGGTCGCCGAAAATGGCCGATGCTCTGCTGCTGGCGGGGAACGCCGATGCCGCCGAGCGTTGGTACGGTCTTCTCGATGCCCAAAACGATGTGCAGTTGAGCGCAAAGAACCGGCTTGAAATTGCCATTGCCTGGACCGCGCCCACACCGGATCGCCTGGATCGCGCGCAAACGGCCATGTCGCGTCTCATTCCGCCGCCCGCAACAATGGCTGCGGCCGCAGCACCCGATCCCAATGCGGGGCCCAATGCCGCGCCGGTTGATCCGAATGCACCAAATCTTACTGGGCAGGGGGCGCCGGTTCCTCCCGCCAATGCCGCGTTGCTCGCGATGCCGAAAGAGGCCGCCGCACAAGCCGCATTGTTGATCGGCCTTTCGGATGCGCTCGGCAAACCGGTGCCGAAAGATGCGCGTGCAGCGCTTCTGCCGTTGCTCGATTCCGATCTGCCCGGCCGCCGCCCCACGCAGGATCTTTTGCAACGTATCGATGATTCGTCTTTGAAAGGCCGGCGTGGCGATCTGGTGCTGTCCATCGCCACGGCCATTGGCCCACAGGGGCCTGCCGATCTGGCGCCCGATATCGTCGTCGGCATGGTGCGCGCGTTGCGCACGGCAGGATTGGGCGATTTGGCGATGGCGCTGTCGTTGGAAGCGACGCTCGGGAAATGACGCGAAAGCCGCTCGCCGCCAGCGACGACGCGCTTTTGATCGAAGCCTTTCTCGACATGATGAGC
This sequence comes from uncultured Alphaproteobacteria bacterium, assembly GCA_903928515.1. Taxonomy (GTDB): domain Bacteria; phylum Pseudomonadota; class Alphaproteobacteria; order Micropepsales; family Micropepsaceae; genus CAIYRG01. The sequence goes on from CAIYRG010000395.1 coordinate 1,438, forward strand.
GCGGAGCGCGGCGCATCCGCCAACACGCTTTCGGCCTATCGTCGCGATCTTTTGGATTTTGCGAATTTCGTGAGCCGCAAGGGGGCCTCGCTGAAAGGTGCGGCGAAGGATCATGTGCGCGGACACATTGAAGAATTAAGCGCCTTGGCCCTGAAACCCTCGTCACAAGCGCGCAAGCTCTCTGCGCTGCGGCGGTTCTATGGCTTCCTTTATTCCGAAAATTATCGCCGCGACGATCCCACAGCGTCGCTCTCCGCGCCAAAGCTGACACGGCCGTTGCCAAAGATCTTATCGGCGGAAGAAGCCGAACGTTTGGTTGAAGCGGCACGCGCCGGTTTGAAACCCGATACGCAAGCCAATCCCGAAACGCTGCGTCTCGCGTGCATCGTGGAGATGCTCTACGCCTCGGGGCTTCGCATTTCCGAACTCGTCGCCATGCCGCTTTCGTCGGTTGCCGCACGCGAGCGCTTCATTCATGTGCGCGGCAAAGGCGGGCGTGAGCGCATGGCGCCTGTCGGTGGCGAGGCCAAGAAGGCGGTCGATGCTTACTTAAGCGTGCGCGAGGAATTCCTGCCGCGCGGCAAAGCGGGGCAGGCGGCATCGAAGTTTCTGTTTCCCTCGCGCGGGGTTGAGGCCCATCTCACGCGCAGGCGCTGTCACCAATTGCTGAAAGAGCTGGCCGTGAAAGCGGGCATCGACCCGGAGCGTCTATCGCCGCATGTTCTGCGGCATGCCTTCGCCACGCATCTTGTCGAGGGCGGTGCGGATTTGCGCAGCGTGCAAACGATGCTCGGTCATGCCGATATCGCCACCACGCAGATTTACACGCATGTCGCGCAGGACCGCCTCAAGCGCACGGTCGAGACGGCACATCCGCTGGCGAAGTCGCGAAAGCGTTGAGCTGCCACCCCACCATGGCCGCCCTTGCGAAACGCAGCTTTTCCAAGTGCTTCGCAACTAAGAAAATCTAGCGAGGCGGCCACCCAGTCGGCGCGTGTCTACGCGCCGCTGTGAATTTATCGGTCGCAGACGCTCACGCACTCGGTGGCGGGGGCAAGCCCGGCCATGACGGTTGACGCTTAAACCAACGTCCCGTGGCAGTGCTTGAACTTCTTGCCCGAGCCGCAAGGGCAGGGCTCATTGCGCGCGATCTTGCCCCAGGTGCGCGGATCGTTCGGGTTCATCGGTGCGTTGGCCAAGGCATCCGCCTCAGCCGGCGCGATTTCATCCTCGCCGGTGAGCGGATCGATGTGATGCGCGCTCATGCGCGGCAAGGTCGGCTCGTCGACCGGCATCGGGCGATCGACCTGCACCTGCACGTGCATCAGCTGACGCGTAACATTGGTGCGCAGCTTCAACAGCAGCGCTTCAAACAGAGCCAACGCCTCGCTCTTATATTCGTTCAGCGGATCGCGTTGGCCGTAACCGCGCAAGCCCACGAACTGACGAAGCTGATCGAGCTGCACGATGTGTTCGCGCCAATCGGTGTCCAGCGTTTGCAGCAGGATCGCCTTCTCGATGTAGCGCATCACGTCGAGGCCGTATTGCGCCGCGCGCTCGGCGGCCTTGCGGTCCACCGAATCCTGAATGCGCTCGCGCATCTCTTCGTCGGCGATGCCTTCTTCCTTCGACCAATCCACGATCGGCAGTTCGAGGGCGAAAATATCGGCGATTTCGTTCTGCAGTCCGATTGCGTCCCATTGCTCGGCATAGGCGCGTTCGGGGATGTAGCGCGACACAAGATTGGCCACCAACTCGGCGCGCATCTCGTCCACGACTTCGGCCACATCGGGCGAGCGCATGATCTCCAGGCGCTGTTCGAAGATCACTTTGCGTTGGTCGTTCAGAACGTCGTCGTATTTCAAGATATTCTTGCGCATCTCGAAATTGCGCGCTTCGACCTTTTGCTGCGCTTTTTCGAGGGCCTTGTTGACCCAGGGATGAATGATGGCTTCGCCGGCTTCCAGGCCAAGGCGCTGGAGGATGCCGTCCATGCGCTCGGAACCGAAGATGCGCATCAGATCGTCCTGCAGCGACAGGAAGAATTTGCTGGCGCCGGGATCGCCCTGGCGTCCCGAGCGGCCGCGCAACTGGTTGTCGATGCGGCGGCTTTCATGGCGCTCGGTGCCGATGACATAGAGCCCGCCCGCGGCCAGGGCCAATTGCTTGCGCTCGGCGATTTCGGCGCGGATACGCTTGATCTCGCGCTGGCGGCCTTCTTCGTCCGTAATGCCC
>CAIYRG010000396.1 GCA_903928515.1 uncultured Alphaproteobacteria bacterium
ACAGAAATCAAACCGCCTAAGGCCTTCGGGTCCGGCAAGGTTGAAATGGTGCGGTAAGAGCGCACCGCGGCCCTGGCAACAGGGACGGCACGGCAAGCCCCACCGGGAGCAAGACCAAATAGGGATGGCACCTGATCCGTTTCCGGATCGTCGTCCGGGTAGGTCGCGTGAGGCGTTCGGCAACGAACGTCCCAGAGGAATGGTCATCCAGCCGTAGCGATACGGTGGACAGAACCCGGCTTATAGGCCGTCTGACGCTTTTCTATCTCACCAATACTCGCGCATGATTTCGTGCGACCAGGCGGGTTGGCGAACATCGCCGCGCGGCAGGAATTCGGCCATCACCGGTTTGATGTCGAGCACCGGCGTGCCGTCGATGGCATCCAGGCTTTGCACGGTCAGCGTCAGGCCTTCGACTTTCAGCAACCGGCAGATGCCAACTCCCAAACGGTTCGGCCGGCCTTTGCCGCGCTGCGCGAAGATGCCGACCTTCGGCCAATCGCTGCGCCCGCGCGGGTGGCGCGCGGATGCGATGACTTCGTCATCGGGAACGCGGTGGAAGCGATAGAGCACTTCGATGTGCGAGAAGGCATCCAGCCCGGCGAGCGCTTCCGAGCCGAACTGCGCCGCATCCAGCGCGATGGTGGCGGTGACGGAGTCCCAGGCATCGTCGAGGGGCGCGATCCGGCCGCCGCGCACCCACCCGATAGGGCGCAAGTAAATGTCGTGGTCGGTATCACCCATGCGCGCACCTGAACAAATAAAGAACATGTAAATTAGGGAGTCGTTTACCTTGGTTACTTTACCGTTACTGCGTGCGCCGCCGCACCCAGAACTTGCGTCCGGAAATCCCAGTCGAACCCAAATATAGAGCCGCCAAGTCCCTAGTTTCTTTGTGATTTTTCATTGACCGTCCAGCTTTTCCCATGCTATCCCATTCTATCCCATGGGGCACTGCGGGGCTGGGGGTTGTTCGGGGCAAATTCCCACGCAAATCCACCGCTGTTTCCTCCCTGGGCAGGGGAATCCGCCGGTCGTGTCTGCCTTCGTTTCCACCGTGACGAACAAGCTCGATGCGAAAGGTCGCGTCAGCATCCCTGCGCCCTTCCGCCTGATCCTGGCCGAGCAGGGCACGCGCGGCGTCTACGCCATCCCCTCGTTTGTGAACCCGGCACTCGATGCCTTCGGCGAAACCCTGATCGCCGATGTCGAGGCGCGTCTTGCGCATCTCGACCCGTTCTTGTCGGCCGAGCATGACGCGCAAGCGCAGGCGATCCTCGCGTCCGCGCAATTGATGGGCTTCGACGACGAAGGCCGTTGCCGTCTGCCCGACGAATTCATCGCGCACGCCCAACTCAAGGATCGCGTCAGCTTTGTCGGTCTGGGCCGCAAATTCGAAATCTGGAATCCCGATCTCCTCGCCCCTGTGGTGGCTGCACGCCTCGAAGCGGTTCGCGCCAAGCGGGGCATGCAATGAGCGGTCACATCCCCGTGCTGCTCGAAGAGGTGATGGAAGCGCTCAGCCCCCGCGATGGCGCCATCTATGTCGACGGTACGTTTGGCGGCGGCGGTTACGCGCAGGCGCTTCTGGATCGCGCACAATGCAAGGTCTACGCGATGGATCGCGACCCCGATGCAATCGCGCGCGGGGCTGCGATGGCAAAGCGCTATGACGGCAGGCTGTCGCTCAACCACGGCAATTTTTCCGAAATCGAAGCAATGCTGGCCGAACACGGGATTGAGCACGCCGACGGCGTGGCGCTCGATCTCGGCGTCTCCTCGTTTCAGCTCGACGAAGCGGAGCGGGGATTCTCGTTTCGCGATGCCGGTCCGCTCGACATGCGCATGGCGCGCGAGGGCCGCTCGGCTGCCGATGTTGTGAACGACACGGAAGAAGCGGAGCGTGCGAATATCCTCTGGCGCTACGGCGAAGAGAAGCGTTCGCGGTCGATTGCCCGCGCCATCGTCGCGGCGCGCCCATTGAATGACACGCGCACGCTTTCCGCCCTTGTCGAGCGCGCGCTCGGCCCGGCCGCGCGCAAGCATGCCATTCATCCCGCCACGCGCACCTTTCAGGCGCTGCGGATCTATGTGAACGACGAACTCGGTGAACTTGAGCGCG
>CAIYRG010000397.1 GCA_903928515.1 uncultured Alphaproteobacteria bacterium
CGCTTTACGCGATGTGCTGGATGGTGCGACGCTGGCGGGTTCGTGGTTGGGAGCGGGGCCTGTGCGCCCCGGCATCCGCGCGCATCACAAGGATGGCATCTTCCGTGTCGGCAATGCAGTGGGCGAGGTGCACCCCGCGATTGCCGAAGGTATCAGCATGGCGATGCAGTCGTCGTGGCTGTTGGCATCGGAACTGACGCGCGAGAACCTTCGCGATCAATCCGCTTTGGACGAAGCGGGGCGCCGATATCGCGCAAGCTGGCTTTCTGCTTTCGGTTCGCGTCTCCGTTCGGCGGCGCTGATTGCGCATCTTTCCATGCGGCCGAAAGCGGCAGGTGCGATTCTCCCTATCGTGCGGCGCTTCCCCAAAATCCTCACCTGGGGTGCCACACTTGCGGGCAAGAATATGCAAATCGTGCCGAGCGTCGCGGCGGCGTCCTAAAACGTTCGCTTCACGCTGAACGCCACGAAGCTGCGATCGCTCAACGATTGCGCGCCGTATTTGCCGATGAAGTCCGTGAAGCTGAGATTGGCGATCCACACCACGCGATAATTTGCCGTCAGGCCCAAATCCAAATCGCCTGTGCCTGCGATCTCTTGCGAGTCCACGCTGGAATGGCCCGATACATTGTAGCCCACGCCAATGCTGGGTGTCAGATCAAGGCCCGGCATGACAGCGTAATAGGTCGGCGCGAATGTTGCGCGCGCGGCAACGGCCGTGCGGCTGGTCAGGGGAGAGCGCGCCGCAGCGTTCTTCGTCACATCCAGCACATTGTTCGCGGCGATCTCGGCATTCAAATTTGCGCCGTCCCAAAGAGTGCTGCGTGTGAAGGTGGTGACCGACGAAATCTGCCCATGCAGCGTGTCGCCAACGGGATAGATCAGCTTATTGCCGGTCGCAGGGATGCTTTGCGGATACAGCGTTGCGTATCCCGGCGTTGCACTGCCGACCAAGGGCATGTTGCGCCGGGAAGAAATCTCGCCGGCGATGTTGCTGTCTCCGGCATAGAATCTGGCAGATGCGCCGTAAATCTCGATGCCTTTCGGATAGACGAATTGATACGTGCCGACTTTGCCGATGGCGAAATCGACAAGCGAGGGATCGACGATGTGCGGTGGCGCGCCTGCTGGTTGCACGATGCCGGAGCGGAAGAAGGTCTCCGGGTCTTTCGCGTTGAAGCGCAGCGCGTAAAGGCCGTAATCGACTTCGCCGGGTGTCCAGCGCAGCGCCATTCCATATTGGCCTGATGCCGGCGGGTTCACATCGTTCGCGCGATACAAATATCGTCCGGGGCGAAGGATGTAGCGTTCCCCGCCTGTATCGAAATCGTCTTCGGTGCTGAGATATGAACCCGCACCGGGTACGCGCGTGTTGTGCCATTCGAATTGGTAATAGCCCTCAACGGCCAATCCGTTTGCGATCTGCAGACTGCCCGAGGCTTGCGCCACCGGCATGAACACATCGCGCGCATAGGAATCGGGATTGGCGAGGGCCTTCGTCTCGTCGATGGGGGCTTGCCCCGCGGCGATGCCATTTTGCGGGAAGAACAAGCTCTCCCCCCACAGCAACGTGTGACGCCCCAATCGGAACGAGAAAGGCAGGCCGCGGATCTCGGTGTCGCCGTGCAGGAAGGCGTTGACAAGTTCGAGATGCTGGCCGTCAAGATCGCGCACGGCGCGTGGAAATTCGCGGTGCGAAACGGATGCGGGATTGAAGGTGGCGGCGGAATTGTTGTCGTCGCTCTGCCGATAGATGGTGTCGTACCAGCCGGCCGCACTGGCATCGAAGCCGTAAGCGCCTTGCGTGATGTCGAGCTGGGATAGCAAATCGATACGGTTGGAGACGAGGCCGGGCGCGAAATTGCGGTCGCCGTCATCGGTGTTCGGGTCTTTCAGAAGTGCGGCGCTGCGCGGCATTACGCGGAATGCCGAGGTGTATTCGAGGGTATTGTCCCAACGGATTTGCGCCTCACCCAGATCGCCGAGTTCGGCGGCAACCGCTGACGAGGCCCACGCTGCCGCCCCCAGACACACGGCCATGCGCCAGCTTGGTTTGAGCGGCTTCGTCTGGCGGCTCATCGGCGAGCCGTGTTAGAGCGTTCGCCATGGCGAGACGATGGCAGGCGGTTCTCACAATCGGCGTGACCATGGCTCTGGCCGTGGTTGCGGCGCTCGCAGGCGTGTCCACCGATGAAGCGCAACAGCTCAAAACCATTTTGACGCCCGTGGGGGCCGAACGCGCCGGCAATGCCGAAGGCAGCATACCCGCATGGATGGGTGGCTACACGACGCCGATTCCCAACTACCGCTCGGGCGATCCGCGCCCCGATCCGTTCGCGGGCGAGAAGCCGCTCTTCACGATCACATCCGCCAATTACCGATTGTATTCGGACAAACTTCCCGAAGGCGCCAAGGCGCTGTTTGCGAAATATCCCGATTACCGGATGGATATTTACCCGACGCATCGCACGGCGGCAGCACCGCAATCTGTCTATGACTCGATCGCCCGCAACGCCACGCAAGCGCACGCCGTCGTCCGAGGCATCGCCTACGGCGTGGAAGGTGCGGTCGGTGGAATCCCGTTTCCCATTCCGAAAAACGGTTTCGAGGCGGTGTGGAATCATCTTTTGGCGTTCTGGGGTCCAGCGCGGGAAGCGCATTTGCGGACCTATGTCGTTTCTGCCGATGGCAATTTGGAACTTGCGACCGCCTATAATGAGGTGGCCGATTTCCCCTATTACTATCCCACCGCGTCGTCCGCCTCCATGGGCGGTTACTATTTCAAGACGCGCCATATCGAGGACGGCCCGCCTGCCAAGGTCGGTGAGGGCTATCTCGATTGGCAACCCATCGATATAGGCCGCTACAAATTCGCCGCCTGGCGTATCCTGCCGGGCGAGCATCGCGTGCGCAAAGGTGCCTCGCTGTCCTACGACACGCCCGATGCCGATGCCGCCGGTTACGAAAATCTGGACGAGTATTACGTCTTCTTCGGAGGGCTCGACCGCTACGACTTCAAGCTGCTCGGCAAGCGCGAGATGTACGTACCCTACAACAACAACCGGCTCTACACGCGCCCCACCGCTGAGATCGCCACCGCCAAACATGCCAACCCTGACGACATACGTTACGAATTGCATCGCGTCTGGGTGATTGAAGCCACTCTTGCGGCCGGCCAACACCATGTCGCGCCGCGCCGCCGTCTCTATCTCGATGAAGACACATGGTTTGCCGTCTACAGCGACAGTTGGGACGATGCCGGGCGGCTGTGGAAATTCGCGCACGCGACGATGTATCTGATGCCCGATGTGCCGGCCGTAATCCTGGGCAGCCAGTTCGTCTACGATCTGACGCTGGGCGGCTATGTCTATGGCTTCGCCTTCGGCGATCAGCCGGTGCAATACAAGGTCACGCCGCCGCACGCGGATTCGATTTTCACGCCGGAAGTGTTTGCCGCGCAATCGGTGCGTTAGCCTGATGCAGCCTCAGAGATAGAGGCCGGAATAGGCAAGGCTCGCCAGCCGCGACATTTCCCCCGCTGACATTTCGCCTGTCATCACACTGCCCAGCATGTCGTCCTGCCACAGGCAGATGCGCGTATTGCCGCTTTTCGTCAGGTCCACTTTCGCGGGGCCGGAGGGATGGCGCAAATACAGGCTGAACACGATGTTCTGCGCGTTGCGATATTCCAGCTCCACGGCCTTGCCGCCGGGTACGCCTTCAAAGATGCGAATGCCGGTGAGGCGATAGCCCATTTTCCCCAAATTCGGGGCCTTGAGATTTAACATCAGCGTCGAGGCGATCAGCGTGCTTGCATCCGCGCTGGCGGGAAGCGCTGCGCCCTCGAAACGGCTTTGTGCCGTCACGGTGTTCTCATGGGCGGCCAAGGCTTCCGCAACGATAGTATCGCTGCGCGGCGCGACGAAACTTTCGTAAGCCGATCCCAACCCGAACGCCAAAAGCAACGCAGCGGCTAGGGCTGCAATGTAACGTTGCGAACGGCGCATGTTGGCGAAGAGGCCGGGCCGGGCGAACAGATTGGGACGCGCTGAACTGCGCTCGTCGATCAGGCGAAGCCAACGCTCCGGCAAAGGTTGCGCGGCGATCGCGCCGAAGATCTGCGCAAGCTTGGCTCTGTCGCCACGGAAGGCCGCCACGCGCTCGGCCAATGCGATGTCGCTTTCGATCTGCGCGGCAATTTCGGTTGCGCGAACGGGATCAAGCTCGCCATCGATAAAGGCGTGCAGTTCTTCTTCAGTGATCCCGTGTGGCATGTCAGAAGGACCACTCATGATTGTCTCCGTCCGGGATCGTCACCGGCTCCCGCGCTGATCTCCACGCCACTGTCCAAGGCGTTACGCAACCGCTCGCGGGCGCGCGCCACGCGCGACATCACCGTGCCGATGGGAAGCGTCAATTCGTCGGCCACTTCGCGATAGCTCAGACCTTCCAAGCCCACCATCAGCAGGATCTGGCGATGCTCCACACTCAGTCCGTTCAATGCGCGCACGAAATCCACACCGCCGCCTTCGCCCGCCTTGATACTCAAAACC
>CAIYRG010000398.1 GCA_903928515.1 uncultured Alphaproteobacteria bacterium
TCGGGCAACAGAAACTTTGACGGCCGCATTCATCCCTATGCCAAGCAGGCGTTTCTTGCCTCGCCACCACTCGTTGTCGCCTACGCGATCGCTGGCACCATCAGATTTGATATAGAAAAAGATGTCTTGGGCATCGATCAAGAAGGCAAGCCGGTCACGCTGAAAGACCTCTGGCCCTCGGATGAAGAGATTGATGCCATCGTGGCGTCGAGCGTGAAGCCTGAGCAATTCCGTCGAGTGTACGAGCCGATGTTTGCCGTCAGCGTTGACTCAGGAGAAAAACTGAGCCCGCTTTACGACTGGCGTCCTCAAAGCACCTACATTCGTCGCCCCCCCTATTGGGAAGGCGCCTTGGCCGGTGAACGCACTCTTCAGGGCATGCGTCCGTTGGCGGTGCTGGGCGATAACATCACCACTGATCACCTATCGCCCTCAAACGCCATCATGCTTGACAGCGCCTCGGGCGAATATCTGGCCAAGATGGGCGTGCCCGAAGAAGATTTCAATTCTTACGCAACCCACCGCGGCGATCATTTGACCGCACAACGAGCAACCTTTGCCAACCCGAAACTGCTGAATGAAATGGCGATCGAAAATGGCAAGGTCAAGCAAGGCTCGCTTGCTCGCATCGAGCCAGAAGGTCAAGTCACGCGCATGTGGGAAGCCATTGAGACCTATATGAATCGCAAGCAACCACTCATCATTGTGGCCGGGGCCGATTACGGTCAGGGGTCATCACGCGATTGGGCCGCCAAAGGCGTGCGTCTCGCGGGCGTCGAGGCGATTGCTGCCGAAGGCTTCGAGCGCATCCACCGCACCAATCTCGTGGGGATGGGTGTTTTGCCACTCGAATTTAAGTCGGGCGTCAATCGAAGGACTCTAGGCATTGATGGTACAGAAACTTACGATGTGCTCGGTGAGCGCACCCCGTTGGCGACGCTCACGCTTGTGATTCATCGTAGAAATGGCGAACGCATCGACGTACCAGTGACCTGTCGTCTGGATACAGCCGAAGAAGTTTCAATCTACGAAGCGGGCGGCGTATTGCAACGTTTCGCGCAAGACTTTCTTGAGTCAACTGCCGCAGCTTAGCGCTCAGACATCACACAACACAGAGATATTGAAGAGGATCAAGCTATGAGCCACGCTCCCCAGATCAAAGTACCCGCCACCTATATGCGCGGCGGCACCAGTAAAGGCGTTTTTTTTCGCCTGCAAGATCTGCCAACCGCTGCGCAGGTACCAGGAGCGGCACGCGATGCCTTACTGCTCAGAGTAATCGGTAGCCCCGACCCGTACGGCAAACAAACCGATGGCATGGGTGCGGCGACCTCAAGCACCAGCAAAACAGTGATTCTGTCAAAGAGCGCGCGACCCGATCACGACATCGACTATCTCTTCGGTCAGGTTTCCATCGACAAACCCTTTGTCGACTGGAGCGGTAACTGCGGCAATCTGACTTCTGCCGTTGGCCCCTTCGGGATTAGCAATGGCTTAGTCGAGGCAGCACGTATCCCACAAAATGGCATTGCAACGATACGCATCTGGCAGGCCAATATCGGCAAAACGATTATTGCCCACGTGCCGATGACCGACGGCGCTGTGCAAGAAACCGGCGACTTCGAACTCGATGGCGTGACGTTTCCGGCCGCAGAA
>CAIYRG010000399.1 GCA_903928515.1 uncultured Alphaproteobacteria bacterium
CCAGTTCGGCATGATCTTGTAGTTGGCTTCCAGGTAATACAGCGTATCGGTCGTCGTGAACGAATACTGAGCCGGCTTGAGCAATTTCGGCTCAACCACCGCATCGCTCGTGTGATCCCAGTTCACATATTTGATGCCCGGCGTGATGGTGAGGGCATCGGTCGGCTTGATGTCGACTTCGAGGAAGGGCTGATACTGGTTCCAGCCCGTGTGCTCGAGATATTCCGCATAGCCGTTGTTGTTCACATCGGGCTTACCCGTGAGATGCACCGAACTTTTCGGCGACAGCGACGAATCCCGACAGGCTGTGGCATCGGTGTTGAAAGGATTGATACCCAGCGCGACGCATTTGGTGATGTCGTAATCGAAGCGCGCGCGCGACGTGCTCGACGTTTCCCACCAAATGCCGGTGCGGATCTGGCCCGACACGTCGCCGATATTGTAGTCCTGCGAAACGCGGAAGATGTCGCCATAGTTGCGATAGGCGTTGAGCTTGGTGTAGCCCGGAATATCGGTGGCGGGCTGCTTCACACCGTTGATGACCGGCACGCTTTTGCCGCCCATGCCTTCGGCCGTATTGGCAAGGATATCCGCTTGCGTCTGCTCGATATTGCGCGCCGAGAACGTGTCGTTCGTATAGGCATACGAGTAGAACGTGTTGTCGATGTGCAGGGTTTCGGTCACGGCGCCTTTCAAGCGGGCGTAATCCATGTCCGTCCACTTCACCGGCTCATTGTATTTGACGTAGGTGGGTAGATTCGGATTCGTATCCTGCAGCGCAAAGTTCTTGCCGTAGCGCGCAATCTGCGCCGGCGTCGCGCCGGCGTTGTCGTTCAGATGCTCGTTGAGATGGGTGTAGGAGCTGAACAACGTCAGCTTCCAATTTTCCGACAAATCGCTTTCGATCTTACCCAACGCATTGACCTGCGTGAGGCTTTGCAGCGTCAACGCGCCATTGGTCGAGGTGTCCTGCAGATTGACCAAGACGCGCGTCGGCACGGCCGCATCGAATGTACCGCTCTGGAAATTGGCATTGAACACTTTGGTGTTGAAGCTGCCATAGCTCGCCAGGAGGCGGCCTTGGGTATCCGAGGTGAGCGCTTCGGAGAACATGTTGACGGAGCCGCCATAGGTCGCCGCACCCATGTTACCGGCGTTGCCCGGACCGCGGTCGACGTCAATCGTGCCGATAGCCGATGCCGGGAAGTACGACAGCGAGTGATGCGACGGGCCGTTCGTGTCGCCGAACGGAATGCCGTCATATGTCTGGTTGTACATGCCGTCGGGCAGACCGCGCATCGTGTTCTTCACCGCGCCATCGGAAAGGCCCGGACCGTTGACGTCGGTGCCCGTCATAGACGGCACAATGGCGAGGATGCCGACATAGGAAGACGCGGGGGACAGCGAATCCGCGATGTAGGAGCGGTCGATGATGGTTTGCGGCTCCATCGTGTCCGGATTGGCTTTTGCGGGTGCCACTTCCGCGTCAAAGCGCGTGCCGGTGATGATGACCGTTTCCAGATCCTCGTCGGCATAGGCCGCCGACCCCATGGCAACCGACGTCAACGCCGTGCAACCCAAAAGCATCAGCCGTTTCCAGCTGAGAAGCGATTTCGACATAAATTTCCCCTTCGCCCGCACATGTTCACATGTGCGGGCCATTACCCATCAACACGAGGCGCGGTGTGCCGCGCCTGAAATCGCGCCAAAAGTCCCCACGCAGACGGCGAGCACTTGCGTCGTCATTCGCGGGGGAAGATAGGAAAGGAAGGTAAAGTTTTGATGTTAAAAAGATGCCGGTTTTGCGACATGGCAGCGCGTTACTTGAAATCGCCGCAAGGTTTTTAGTCGCTCAAAACCATGCGCCGCCACGGCGTTATTCTTGCCTAATCCGCAGGCGCATCCTCTGTCGCCACACGCACCTCATCGCCTTGCTGTAGCGAATCCGGCGGATTGTCGATCACGCGATCGCTGAGCGAGAGACCTGAGCCGATTTCCACCGACGTGCCGAGATCCCGGCGGATGATCACCTTCTTCAGGCTCACCTTGTTGTTGTCATCCACTGTGGCGACCATCATTCCGGCATCGCGGAAGACAAGCGCTGAGGCAGGAACGGCGACAACATTCGCTCCCGGCGGCAGCACGAAATGCACCTCGGCATAATCACCAGGCTTCAACGCACCATCGTCATTGTCGATCTGAAATTGCAAAAGCTGCGTACCGCTTTGGGTGGAAATGGCATCTGCCGACGCTGCCAATTGCATCGTGTACGTACGGCTTGGATTTTCCGGCACGGTGAAATGGGCCGTCATCCCCTGCGTGATCAGCGACGCATCGGTTTGCGGCAAGTTCACATAGACCCGCAATTTTTTCTGATCCGCCACCGTGAACAGCGGCGTCACCGTGGCAGACCCCGGCATCACCAATGCGCCGACATCGATGGAGCGGCTGGTCACCACACCATCAAACGGCGCGATGATGCGTGTATAGCCGAGATTGATCTGCGCGGTTTCCACCGCGGCTTGATCGGCCGCAGCAACGCCGGAATCGGAATTCACCAAGGCTTGCTGCGTCGAGAGCTGTTGCTGCGAGATGCCGCCCAATTCCACCAGCTTCTGGTCGCGCGCCAGATCGAGCTTGGCATTGGCAAGCGTTGCGGCATCACGCGCCATCTGCCCCTTAGCCTGATCGAGTGCGGCTTGATACGGCTTGGGGTCGATCTCGGCCAGAACATCGCCCGCTTTCACGCGCGCGCCAATATCGGCATGCCAGGCTTTCACGTAGCCGTTCACCTGCGCGTAGATCGGCGCACTGGTGAAGGCGCGCACATCGCCCGGCAGCGTGAGATCGCCGCTCGTCTGATTGTTCTGCAATTTGACGAGCTGAACCGTCGTGACGGCTTGTGCTTGCGTCCATTCGGCGGTCTTGCGCCCCGAATAGTACCGGAGCGTCAGACCGACCGCGACCACGACGAGGGCGACTACGATGGCGATAATGCCATTGCGCTTCACCTTGCGCGGGGAGACATGCCGGCGGATATCGGCATTCGCACGGTTGGTCGGGTCGGGTCTATCAAGCATACGCTTCTCCGGATTGCGTGCCGGACGCTCTGCGGCGCGCGATGGCGCGGCCATGCAGGATGCTGAATACCACAGGCACGAGCAACAAAGTGGCGGTCGTCGCAAAAATCAACCCGCCGATCACGGCGCGGCCCAGCGGCGCGTTCTGCTCGGCGCCCTCACCCAGGCCCAGCGCCATCGGCAACATGCCGATGATCATAGCCAGTGTCGTCATCAAAACGGGGCGGAAACGCGTGAAGGCCGCATCGGCCGCGGCCGCCAGCGCATCGCCGGTTTCTTCCAGCCGGGTGCGCGCGAAGGACACCACAAGAATGGAATTTGCCGTGGCAACACCCATGCACATGATTGCGCCGGTGAGTGCGGGCACCGAAAGCGTGGTGCCCGTCATGAACAGCATCCACACAATGCCTGCGAGTGCTGCCGGCAAGGCCGTGATGATAATGAACGGATCGAGCCAAGACTGGAAGTTCACCACGATCAGCAAATAGACGAGAACGATGGCGCCGATGATGCCGAAGAAGAGGCCCGAGAAGGCGGAGTTCATCGTCACCACTTGACCGCGCAAAGTCATGGAGCTGCCGCGCGGCAAATCCTTCTGGTTGGCATTCATGATCTTCTGGATGTCGCGCGCCACCGCTCCAAGATCGCGATCTTGCGTGGTCAGCAGAATGTCTGCCGTCGGTTGAATATTGTAATGCGTGACGACAGCACTACCCTGCTCGCGCTTCAATGTCCCTAAGCCGCCCAGCACTTGCGCCGGAGCGGTGCCCGATGCCGGCGTCACGGGCAAGTTCTGCAGGGCGGAAAGCGAATCCAATTTGTATTCCGGCGTCTGCGCGACGATGGCGTATGACACGCCATTCTCCGGGTTCAACCAATAATTCGGCGCGACCTGGCCTGAGCCGGACAATGCGGTGGACACCGCATTGGTGACATCTTTCTCCGTCAATCCCACTTGGGCCAGCCGCGAGCGATCGGCGTCGAACCGCAATTCCGGATTGGCATGCGACTGCTGCAGGCGCACATCGGCGACGCCCGGCACTTGTCGGATCTGGCGCATCAGCTTCAGCGCAAAGGCTTGGCTTTGATCGGCCTTGGCCCCGGCGATCTGCAGGTCGATGGGTGCGGGTGAACCGAAATTCAAAATCTGGCTGACGATATCGGCCGGCGGGAACGAAAAGACCGTGCCGGGGAAGGCGCGCGGCAGCACTGCGCGCAAGGTGCGGACGTAATCCGGCGTCGAGTGATGGCCTTCTTTCAAGCTGATGAAGATATCGCCGTCCTGTTCGCCGATGATGCCGGAATTGCTGTAGATCGTGTTGATGGCGCTGACCGGCAGGCCGAGACTGTCCACGATCACCGCCAATTCATCGCCCGGAATCACGCGGCGGATGCGCGCCTCGATCTCCGGGAAAAGCTGCGTGGTGTCTTCAATGCGGGTGCCGACCGGCGGGCGGACATGCAGCGTGATCTGCCCGCTGTCTACCGATGGAAAGAAGTTTTCGCCCAAGAACGGCACCAGCAGGAACGAGGCCAGAACCGCACCCAAGAAGCACAAGACGAAGGGGCGACGGTGCGCCAGCGCCATGTCCAGCAGATCGCGGTAATTCTCGCGCGTCTTTTCGAACAGCGTAAAGAAGGCGCGCTGCGTGCGCGCGAAGATGTGGTTGCCCTTCGCCAGATGATCGTCTTCACCCGGCGCATGCGCCTTCAGGAGATACATCGCCATCGTCGGCACCAGCGTGCGCGACAGGATGAAAGACGCGATCATGGCGAACACGACGCTCATCGCCATCGGCACGAACAGGAAGCCTGCGACGCCCTGCAAGGCGAACATCGGCACGAACACCACACAGATACAAAGCAGCGATACGAAAGCGGGCTGCACGATTTGGCTGGCGCCATCGAGAATGGCGGGAATGACGGCCTTGCCCTGCTCCAAATGAAAATTGATGTTCTCGATGGTCACGGTGGCGTCGTCCACCAGGATACCGACAGCCAGCGCCAAGCCGCCCAGCGTCATGATGTTGAGCGTTTGCCCTGTGACCCACAGCGCAGCCAGGGCAGAGAGCACCGCCAAGGGAATGGAAACCGCAATGATGATGGTGGAGCGCCAGCTGCCCAGGAACAGCAAAATCATAATGCTGGTGAGGGCGGCCGCCAGCGCGCCTTCGCGCACCACGCCCTGGATTGCGGCCGTCACGAACAGAGATTGGTCGTTGAGAAGATCGATCTTCAGACTGGATGGAACCGTCTGCTTGATCTTCGGCAGCATGTTCTTGATGCCCTGCACCACGTCCAACGTGGAGGCGGAACCGTTCTTCAACACCGTCGACAGCACGGCGCGAGCGCCGTCAACATGCACGATGGTCTGTTGCGGCGCGTTGCCGTCGCGCACATGCGCCACATCGCGCATATAGATGGTGGCCCCGTTCACCGTCTTCACCGGCAGATCGTTCATCTGCGCGATCGTTGCGGCCGCATCGTTCAACTCGAGGGCGTATTGGAAAGAGCCGATCTTCACGTCACCGGCCGGAATGATCTGCGTCTGGTTTCCGATGGCGGTTTGAATATCGGCCGCCGACAAGCCCTTCGCCTGCATCGCCTGCGGATCGAGGTCGATCTGCACCTGGCGGCTTTTGCCGCCATACGGAAAGGGAAGTGCCGCGCCCGGAACGGTCACCAGCGGCGGGCGTATAAAGTTCTGCACGTAGTCGAGCACCTGCTGCTCGTTGAGCGACTTGCTCGAGATCGCCAATTGCAACACCGGCACGGTGGACGCGCTGTAATTCAAGATCAGCGGCGCGCCGGTGCCGGTGGGAAAGTTGCGCAATACGGTTTGCGAGATCGACGTCACCTGCGCCGTCGCCGTGCGGATATCGACCGTGGGCTGGAAATAGATCTTCACGATGCCGATGCCGTACATCGATTGGCTTTCGATGTGTTCGATATCGTTGACCGTGGTGGTGAGCGTGCGCTCGTATGAAGTGATGATGCGGCCCGCCATGTCGTCGGGCGAGAGGCCGGCATAGTTGAACGCCACGCCGATCACCGGCACGCCGATATTGGGGAAAATGTCGGTCGGCGTTTTCAACGCCGCCATCGGCCCAAAGATCAAGATGAGCAAAGCCAAGACGACAAATGTCAGAGGCCGCTCAAGCGCGACCCGAACGAGCCAGTTCATCGGCGCAGCATCTTCCAGACGGTACGGTGCATTCGCGACATCATCAGAAAAAGTGCCCTAGCCCAATCGCCAGTGGATTTATAGGAATTTTCTGGCTGACACATGAACGAGAGGATAACTCTTTGTTATTGCAGGAAGTTCCAGCAGCCATCGGCCGCGAACCCCTGCAAACCCTGATTACGCGTCAAAGATGCCGGACGTGTCGCAAGCGCTATGAACATCGTCGCGACAGAGGTTTTATTCTCGTCACAGTGAAACGATTCTATTTTTCGCCACCTGAGTCCCATCTTTCGATTTCGCCATTCGATTTTCCGCGCCCGTTACGGGCCCATTCGCTTTCGGGGGAAAGCCATGTTCAACAGCACCATTCTCGACGTCGCCGTCGGGCTTCTGTTCACCTTCCTCGCCGTCAGTCTGGTTGCCAGCACCGTTACAGAGGCCTTGGCGAGCGCTGCGGGATGGCGCGCGAACACCTTGCTCGCCGGTGTGAAATCGCTGGTGAACGACCCGAATTTTTCCAGCCTCGCCAAAGACCTTTACAATCACGGCCTGGTCAATCCCGGCGGCAACGGCACGGCCGCGAATGAAAATGCTTTGGCGACAAAGCCTTCCTATATCGACCCGCAACATTTCGCGGCCGCCTTGATCGATGTTTTGAAAAAATCGCCAAACGCACAAAACCAAGTGGCGGCGGGCATTCAGCAACTCAGCGATCCGCAACTGAAACAAACGCTGCAAGGCCTTTGGGATCGCTCGCACACCGATACCGCCGCATTTCAGAATGCGGTGGCGCATTGGTTCGACATCTCGATGGATCGCGTCAGCGGCGTTTACAAACGCCGGACGCAAATCTGGGCATTCGGCATCGGGCTTGCCGTGACCGTGATTCTGAATGTGGACACGCTGCACATCGCCCAATCGTTATGGCTGCAGCCGATGCTCGTGCAAAAACTCGGAACCCAATCGAGTCTGGGTATGAACGCTGCGGTCTCGGCCCTCACCAATCAAGACCTCCCCATCGGCTGGAGCGCGGCGGTTCTGAAAGATCGGTTGTCGAGCAATCTCGGCATCGCGACGGCGGTTCTGGGATGGATCATCACCGCGTTTGCGACGTTGTTCGGCGCGCCATTCTGGTTCGACGCGTTGCAATCCTTCGCGCGTATACGTGGAACGGGCGCGAAGCCGGATTAAAGCTGCGCGCGTTAAACCGGGTTTTCCAAACTGATCACGCCGGTGTCGTCGTCATACGCGTACACTTCGCCGTAGCGGCCCCAGGAAATGACGGCCTTCAGCGTTTCATCCGCCGAGGTTTCATCCATATAGTCTTCAAGTTCATCGAGAAACCGGCTTTTCGGCGCGGCATGGCTCGGGCGTTCGTCCAGCACGCGGCGGATATGCGCCACCAGCGGCACATAGGCGAGAAGCTGGCGCGCGAAGATGCGCTTGCGGTCATCGGTGTCCGCGTTTGCAAAAGCAAAGCCGTGTTCGGTGAGGCGTATGTCGCCATCGCCCACTTCCGCCAACCGCAACATTTGCAGCATATCGGCGGTTGGGAACAATTCGTCAATCTCCATGTGCAGCGCCTGCGCGATCAGCGGCAGATCGGCCTTGCCCTTATAGGCATCGCCCGCGACCTCTTCGAGAAGCCCCGCAAACAGAGTGACGGATACGCGCGGCAACACCGAACCGATGCCGACGCCGGGGAAGCGCTCGGGCCGTGTGGAGGCCGGAACGCCCGAAGGCCGCTTCGTCATTTCCGAATAGATCTGATCGACAAGCGAACGGAACGACGGATCGAGGCGGTTGCGCGGCTGACGCAGCGTAACCTTGATCTCGCTCGCGATACGGCCAGGATTGGTGGAGAACACCAGCACACGGTCGCACATCAAGACCGCTTCCTCGATGTTGTGCGTGACAAGAATCACGCTTTTGATCGGGAGCTGACCTTCCGACCAAAGATCGAGAAAATCGGTGCGCAGAGTTTCGGCGGTGAGCACATCAAGTGCGGAGAACGGCTCATCCATCAGCAAGATATTGGGATGCACGACAAGCGCACGGGCAAAGCCGACGCGCTGGCGCATGCCGCCCGAAAGCTCGCGCGGATAGGCGGATTCGTAACCGTCGAGGCCGATCAAATCGATCGCCGCGATGGCGCGGCGGCGAATTTCATCCGGCGCCACGTGCATCGCCTCCAGCCCGATCTGCACGTTCTCCAAAACCGTGAGCCAGGGAAACAACGCAAAGCTTTGGAACACCATGGCGATGCCTTGCGCGGGGCCTGACACCGGGTGGTCCATATAGCTGACATTGCCGCTCAACGGATCGGCGAGGCCTGCGATGATGCGGAGCAGGCTGGATTTTCCCGAGCCTGAGCGCCCGAGCAGGCCGACGATCTCGCCTTCGTTGAGCGTGAGATCGACGCCGTCGAGCACCAGCAACTCATTGCCGCCCGAACGCGAAAACGCCTGGCGCACACCGGACACTTGCAACAATGCGCTCATGGATTTCTCCTCACTCAACCCATACGGAATTTGCGTTCCGCGTAATCATATAGCGGGCGCCAGAAAATGCGGTTCACCAACGTCACGAACACGCTCATCGCCACGATGCCGAGCACGAGGCGATGGAGATCGCCGGCCTCCGTCGCATTGGCGATATAGGTGCCAAGGCCATGCGCCTGCAATTTCGTGTCGCCCCACTTCACCGATTCCGCAACGATGGCGGCATTCCACGAGCCGCCCGAGGCTGTGATCGCACCCGTCACATAATAGGGGAAGATCGCGGGCAGGCCGATGCGGCGCCACCACAAGAAACCACCGACATGCAGGTTGGAAGCGATGTCGCGCATCTCACCGGGGATGGCCGCCGCACCCGCCACCACGTTGAACAGAATGTACCACTGGGTGCCTAAGATCATCAGCGGACTGAGCCAGATATCGGCATCGAGATGGCCGGAGACGATGGCAAACACCGCGACGGGAAACAGCAGATTCGCCGGAAAGGCCGCAAGAAACTGCGCGACGGGTTGCACAATACGTGCCGCGCGCGGATTGAGACCAACCCAAACGCCGATGGGAACCCACACCGCACTGGCCAGCGCGATCAACACGGCGACGCGAATGAGCGTATAGAACCCCAGGATCGCCACATGCGGAATTTCGCGCGAAGAGATCCCGCCCATGGCGAATTGCACGGCGCGCCAGACGCCATAGACAGAACCGGCAATTACGACCGCATAAAACAGCATCGGCCACCAGCGGTTTGTCGTGGCCGTCCCGCGCCGCACAGGCGCGCGCGTGTGCTGCACCGGCTTCGCGGCGAAGATTCGCCCGCAGGCTTTCGCGAAGCGCGAAACCGCGTTTTTCATCCAGCCAATAAGATGCGAGCGCCGTAGCATCGTCAGCACCCAGGATTGCGGCGGCGCGATGCCCGCTTCCTGTTCGAAGCGGAAACGATCCGCCCACGCCACGAGCGGACGGAACAGAAGCTGGTCGTAGACGAGGATCACCACGAGCATGGTGAGAATCGCCCAGCCGATGGCCGAAAGATCGCGCGCTTCGATGGCGGCCGCGATGTAAGAACCGATGCCCGGCAGCGCCACGGAATGGTTCCCGACGGTGATGGCTTCGCTGGCCACCACGAAGAACCAGCCGCCCGACATCGACATCATCATGTTCCAGATGAGCTGCGGCATGGCGAACGGCACATCCAGGCCCCAGAAGCGCGCCCAGCGCGACAGGTGGAAACAGCGCGCCGCTTCGGACAGTTCGGCAGGCACGGTGCGCAGCGATTGGTAGAAGCTGAACGCCATGTTCCACGCTTGGCTCGTGAAGATGGCAAAGACCGCGGCAAATTCCGCACCCAGTACACGGCCAGGCGCCAGCGACATGAAGAACACGACCGTGACCGAGATGAAGCCCAGGATCGGCACCGATTGCAGAATGTCGAGCAGCGGGATGAGCACGCGTTCAGCGGTGCGCGAGCGCGCCGCCAGCGTGGCGTAGGTGAAGGTGAAGAGCAGCGACAGCACCATCGCCACCACCATGCGCATGGTGGTGCGCGCGGCGTATTCGGGGAGATGCCAGGGCGACAGCGAGATCGGCGTTGTCTTGAGCGCGCTCAAGGGCTGCTCGACGCCGTGGCCGGTGTCGGCCAACGCGAGAAACAAGCCCAGCAGAAGAAACGCTGCGATCGCGTCCCAGCGGCTTGGCAAAAGCCCCCGCGCACGGACGGCGATGGGCGCGAGCGTGTCGGAATAGCGCATCGGGGCCTGCCAGAATCCGAAAAAGGTGCGAGACGGACCAAACCGGCCCCGTGCATGAAATACAAGCAAAACAGCCGATGTGGGCACGCGATAGGCGGTCGCACGCGACCATTCCAATTACTTTACTGCAATGCAACGGCCCCTACGCAGGCCCGTCATAAAACCACAACAGAACCTACGCCGATCCTTCACGCACCGGGGCTACGGCCAATGCTTCGGGCTCTGCAATCTTCTCAGCGTAGGGGTTCTCTATGACGTTATGACGTTCCAAATGGAGGCGCGGCACGACCGCGCCGTCTTCGGCACATACCAGCAAAATCATCGTCAAACGGCGGTTAAAGCGGCTGCACGGCGCAAACTGTGGAAGCAATTGCTGCTGGTCAGCACCGTGGGCGCGGGCACGCTGGCCATGGGCGCTGCCCAAGCCGGGCAATTGCCGGCCTCCGCATTCTCCACCTATAGCGCGGCCAACGCCTCCAGCATCGTCGCGGGACCAACCGCCCTCTACACCGTGCCGGTGAACTCCATTAAGCCGACGCAGTTGAACGAAGGCCTCACCGAAGTTGGCAAGAAAGCCGCAGGCTTCGACCTTATCACCTCATCGCAGTTGCAGAACACGCTGCTCACCGGCGGCGACATCGAACCCGTGGTGATCGGTCCGGGCGGCCAGCTTTACCTGACCGACGGCCATCACACCTTCACGGCGCTGCAAGACTCGATTTACGGCGCGTCCAACCCGACCGTCTATGTCAACGTGATCGCCAACTATTCGAACCTGACGACGGCGCAGTTCTTTGCGCAGATGCAGTCCTCGAACTTCCTGTTTCCGGTGAATCTCGGCGTTCCGCAGACCGTGAACTGTCCGCCGTCAGGGCCTATGAGACAGAAAAGGGGTTTTAGCTAAGGGAGGAATTTGGTCTCATCGCCTTGAGAAAGGACTACCGATGAGAACGAAA
>CAIYRG010000400.1 GCA_903928515.1 uncultured Alphaproteobacteria bacterium
ATAACGCGGCTGGTTTCCCAGCCGCGTTATCGCCCTCCATGGCTTAAGTCCCAACCCAGAATGGCCCCCACATCGGCGTCGCCATCGGGGCAATTGACGCCACGGTCAGTGCGGCGGCGGTAACTGCGGATTTCTCGCGGTTAACCATAGAGACGCGTGGCCGTGGAAAAGCGCGCGTGCAAATGTCCCATTTGGAGACGGTTTCGATTTCCACGAGAGGGATTTTCCAAGATGCGTTCGCGCTTCACGCTTCACGCGCTTTTGCTGGCGACGGCTTGCGCGTCTCTCTCGTTCACCGGATCTGCCTTTGCGGGCGGGCGTGAAGCCTATGTTCCAGGCTGCCCCGACGATTGCGTCTGTGAAGTGCCGCGCGACCGCTTCGTGAACACACCGCAGAGCGGGCAATACACGAGCGAATACGTGGAGGAATATTTCCACGCGAGCACCAGCCACACGGCCTATCGCCACGACAGCGAAACCTATGACGGCGATGCCTATGGCGGCGGCCGCGACATCAGCGTGGATGGCGAGTACCGCAGGCACACGGAGCGCTCCGAGCCCCGAGTGGAATACCGTGTGGAACGCCGGGTGGAGCATCGCATCGTGCACGAGGCCCCCGTGCGCGTGCGGGTGAAACATTATAAGCGCGAAGACAATTGCGATCCGTGCGAACGCGCGCACGGCTATGAAGAGCGCACGTCTTATAGCTCTCGCGGCGGCTACGAAGGCGGTTACGACGAGGCCTATGGCAGTGGGTATTCGCACGCCGAAGGCAGAATCGAGCGCCACGAGACCGCCAACCTGAACAATTTTCAGACCGGCTCCGAGCCCGGCCAACCGCCGCAATATTAAGGCGCTGCTCCGCCGTAAGCCGGGGCGGTGTGTGCGCGCAGCACGCATTCGGGGTCTTGCAGAAATAACCGCTGTCATGCCCGCGAAGGCGGGCACCCAGGATTAAAAGCCAACGCCGCGCAGGCGCATGATCGGCAAGCACTCATATTGTGGTCCAGAGCCAATCCTGGATTCCCGCCTCCGCGGGAATGACAGATGAGGCTGCATCACCTCCCGATATTCACTCGCCGGGTCTGTCAAAGCTCCACAGGGGCTTGCCCCCTTGGCGCGGGGGGGAATCGAACTGGCCATGACAAGAAAGACGCCCCCCTTTATACAAACCCACATGACAACCGGCCTGGAAGAACGCCTCGCCTTTGCGCATCGGTTGGCGGACGCCGCAGGCGCAGCCATCCTGCCGCATTTCCGCAAGCGCCTGGACGTGACCAACAAAGGCGCGGACATTTTTGACCCCGTCACTGCCGCCGACAAAGGCGCGGAGATCGCGATGCGCGATCTGATCAGCGCGCATTTCCCGCAGGACGGAATCCTGGGCGAGGAATTTGGCGAATCCCCGTCCGCCAACGGGTTGCGCTGGGTGCTCGATCCGGTGGACGGCACGCGCGCCTTCATCGCGGGCCAGCCTTTGTGGGGCACGTTGATCGCGTTGGAAGACAATGGCCGTCAGATATTCGGCATCATCGACCAGCCCTATCTGCGCGAACGCTTCACCGGGGTGATCCGTGAAAACGCCGAGGCGCGCGAAGGC
>CAIYRG010000401.1 GCA_903928515.1 uncultured Alphaproteobacteria bacterium
GATTTCGCAGCCCGTCGCCTTGGAGGGGCCGTTCAAACGGATGAGGGGCGTGTTGCCGATAGCGGCGAGCACGTCGGACTTCACTTCATGGATCATAGGGTTCGGGTGGGTTAAGCGCGTTGGGCATCGCGAGGCCGGAATCTGCTTTTCCGAACCTAAACAGCGATGCCCTACGCTTCAAGCGGCCAAACCCGGCTCTCAAGCCGTTATCCGGACGTTATTTTCCGCCGAATCTCTTCGTCAGGTCGTCTCGCACCTGCGTGAGTTGGCGCATCATCTCTTCCGACAGGGTTTTGCCGGTCTCGTTCATGTAATCCACGAGCAGAGCCAATGCGGATTTGTGATCGGGGGCTGCCGGCTTCGCCTTGCGCTTGGCGGGCTTGCGGGCGACCTTTTTGGCAACCTTCTTCACCACTTTTTTGACCGCCTTCTTCGCGGCGGCTTTCACAACCTTCTTAGAGGACAATTTCGCTTTTGCTTTCGCTTTTTTAGCCATGGTTTAAAATTCCTTGGATTGCCGCGAGCTAACGTCTGAGTTCCGAAAGACTCACGTGCGCGCTGTACAAATATTTCGCCTCTTTGCGACGGAACGAAAGCGGCGATTTCGCGTATGCGTGGGGCATTAACGCGGCACTCATGGCTTTGCGTTCAGTCCATTGAAGACAAAAGGCTTTTCTGTTCCGATCAGACTCGGTACTCCGTATTGCGATGAACGGAATGGCATCGGCAGCCGCTTCATTGTCGGTTTTTGCACGGGACGGGGCGGAAGCAATTCTGCGCACCCCGCCGGCTTTCGTCGAGCTGTTGCCGTTGGCGCTTTACGCCTGCAATGCACAGGGTCGCATTCTCTGGTTCAATCGCCGCGCCGCCGAATTGTGGGGCCGAACCCCGCGCCTCGACGACAGCGCCGAATTGTTCTGCGGCGCGCAGCGCATCTTCTTCAGCAACAAAGAAACCCGGCGTGACGAGACGCCGATGGCAGCGGTGCTGCGAACCGGCATGCCCATCCATGGGTTCGAAGGGCAGATCGAACGCCCAGACGGTTCGCGCGCTTGGGTTACCGTGCACATCGATCCCGTTCAGAACGGCGAAGGCGAAGTGGTTGGCGCGGTGAGCTGCTGCGTCGATACGTCGGATCTGCACACGGTGCATGAGGAGCTGATCCGCAGCGAGCGCCGCTTCGATCATCTGTATCAAACGCTTCCCGTGGGTGTGTATGCCTGCGATCCCGCCGGTATCGTCTTTCGCTACAACCGCATGGCCGCCGAGCTTTGGGGTTATTCCCCAGTGCCGGGCGATAGCGCGTTGCGCTGGAACGGCGCGCACAAAATGTATCGCTTGGATGGCTCGCCGTTGACGCCGGAAGACGAGCCGATGCGCCAAGTGCTGACGACCAAGGAGCCCGTAAGGGATTTCCAGGCCATCCTCGAACGGCCCAATGGCTCGCGCATTTCCGTGCTGTGCAATTTTCACCCGATCATCAATCCCGATGGATTGTTTCTGGGCGGTGTGAATGTCTTTCAAGACATCACCGAGCTGAAACGCACGCAAGATCGCCTGATGGATGGCGAACGGCGCATCGCCGATTTGATCGAAGCCCTGCCGGCCGCCATTTACACAACCGATGCTGAGGGCCGCGTCACCTATTACAATCAAGCTGCCGTGGATCTGGCGGGGCGCGTTCCGGTGCTGGGAAGCGACGCGTGGCGGCGTGATTGGAATGTGTTCACGCCCGAAGGCAAGAAGCTGCCGCATGAAGATACGGCGATGGAAATCGCACTGCGCGAGGAGCGCGCGGTGCGTGGCGTGGAAGCCGTGCTGGAACGGCCC
>CAIYRG010000402.1 GCA_903928515.1 uncultured Alphaproteobacteria bacterium
CCGCCGCAAATCGCTCTACGAGATCGTGGCGATGGCCTGCGCGTTCTTCGAAGAGCGTCTGCGCACCGATGCGGGGCGTCATGCCCGCGACTATCTGAAATCGCGCGGACTGAACTCCGACATCTGCAAGCGCTTCCACATCGGCTATGCGCCCGATTCCTCTTCCGCGTTGAAAGATCACCTCGCTGCGCGCGACGTGTCGCTGGACGACATGATCGAAGCGGGCCTTGTGCGCCCGGCCAATGAAGGCCGCCCGGCACGCGACTTCTTCTACGACCGCATCACGTTTGCGATCTCCGACACGCGCGGCCGCATCGTGGCGTTCGGCGCGCGCGGGCTCTCGCCCGACGCCAAGCCCAAATACATCAACACCGGTGAGGTGCCGCTCTTCTCCAAGGGCCGCATGCTCTACAATTTCCAGAACGCGCGCGAGGCCGCGTTCAAGGACGCACCGCTCATCCTGGCCGAAGGCTATATGGATGTGATCGCGCTCTCCGAATTCGGCTTCCCCGGCGCGTGTGCGGCTTGCGGCACGGCGTTCACCGAAGACCAGCTCGCCATGCTGTGGAAGGTCGCGCCCGAGCCGGTGCTGATGTTCGATGGCGACGAAGCCGGGCTTCGCGCCGCCAAGCGGGCTTCGCGCCTGGCGCTGCCGCATCTCACGCCCGGCAATTCGTTGCGCTTCGTATTTCTGCCCGGTGGCGAAGACCCGGATTCCTTTTTGAAAAGCCAAGGTGCCGTCGCCCTGCAGGCGCTGCTGGCCAAGGCCCAGCCTCTGACCGACGTGCTGTGGAACGGCGAAACCGAGGGCCGGGATTTCTCCACCCCCGAACGCCGCGCCGGGCTGGAGGCGGAACTCGGAACCCTGGTGAGGGCCATCCGCGACCCCAAGATCGCCGATTACTACAAACGCGATTTCGACGAGCGGGTGTTCAAGGCGTTCAAGCAGCGCAAATTCGAGCCGCGCGGCGAGAATCGGGGGCAATATTCCGGGGCCCAGAAGCGTCCGTTCCAGAACAATTCCAAATCCGGCTTCCGCAATGGCCCGCCGCGCCCACCCGAAGGCGTCTCCGCGGCGGTGAAGCAAAGCCTGCATGCGGTTAACGCCACTTCCGCCGCCCGCCAGTTCAAAGAGCGGGAATTGGCGGGGCTGCTGATCTCCGCCCCGCTGCTGATCGAGCGCCATGCGGAACAATTGGCCGCATTTTCCTTTACGGACACGCAGCTTGACAGGTTGAAGCACGAGCTTCTAAACCTCGCCGCCTCGGGAACCAGCCTTGAAAGAAAGGTCGTCGAGAACCACCTCGTGCGTCAGGGGATGGGTGTGTTCGCGGAACGCCTGAAAGCCCAGCGCCCCGGCCAAAATGTTGGTCCGGTTGGCGGTGTCGGGCCGACAGAAGAAGCAGCATACGAGGCCGCCTATTCCCGCATCATGGCCCAAATGCGCGATCCCGACCTTCCCGATCTGGCGGAAGGCGGCGATCTCAAAGCCCGGCGCGACGACGCGCTGGCGCGGTATTTGGACGAAGGCGGCGCGGCCGATTGGGATGAATTGCAACGGCTGAACGGCATGATCCGGGCGGCCGGTGAAC
>CAIYRG010000403.1 GCA_903928515.1 uncultured Alphaproteobacteria bacterium
AGGCGCGCATAGAAATCCTTCAGCGCCACCATGCTCGGATGCGAAAGCCCATGCTCCATGTATCCCCAGACGCGGGGCAAGAGAGCGAGATAGCGTAGTTTGCCGTCGCGTTTGGCGAGCCGCGCGAAGATGCCGATGATCTTGGCATTGCGTTGCGCGGCGAAGAATGCGCCTTCGGTGTGGAATTTTCTCGGGTCGACCTCCAAACCGCTCGCCTTGGCTTGCTCCAGATAGCGAAAAAACATGTCGCGGCGGATCTCCGGCGGCACGTCGCGCCGCGCGTCCTGAAGGAGAGAGAACAGATCGTACGACGACGACCCTGCCACGGCGTCTTGGAAATCGATCATGCCGACGCGCGCAGCGCCCTCACGGTTTGGAAGCCAAAGAAGATTTTGCGCGTGATAATCGCGATGCACCAGAACCGGGTTCACTGTGCCGATTGCGTGCAACGCGGCGCGCCACAGCGCACGATGCTCGGCGATTTCTTCCGCCGTGGCTTCGCGTTTCAAGCTGGCGGGGATGAACCATTGCGTCAGCAGATCGATTTCCGCGATCAGCGCGGTTTCGTCATAGGCATGAAGCGGCATGCCAGGCTCGAGTTCGCGTGGCGCAGGTTCGCGATGCAATTGGACCAGCGCGTCGATGGCGGTGGCGTAGAGTGCGGGCTCATCCTCAACGTGCGTGGAAACCACATCGGCGTACACAGCGTCGCCGAAATCCTCGATCAGCAAAAATCCGTTGGGCACATCGGCGGCGTAAATCTCTGGTGCCGTGAGGCCCTTGCCGCGCAAATATCCCGCCGCTGCCACGAAGCGCCCGCAATCGGCACCCGCCAAGCGCGCCACCGCGTTGTAACCGAGCTTCACGCGCTGTTCCGGTGTGGCGTCGGCGGCAGCCGCAGCGGTCTCCGCACCTTGCGGCTGATCCATCACGAGCGCCGAACGCCCATTCAAATTCACTCGCACATAGCGCCGCGTGGAGGCATCGCCGGGCAGGGGATCGCGCGCCGCCGCACCCCAACCTGCCTGCGCCAAAAATGCGTCCATGTCGTGTGCACGCGGCTCGCTCATGTCGAGGCCTTTAAAAATGCACGCCAGCGTTCCGGCCCCGCGATGTGCGCCTCGCGTGCGGTTTCACTGACGTTGCGCAAATTGATGTTCAGCGCATCATCGGGCAACATGCCTTCGGCCCGGTCCGGCCACTCGATCAACGCTGCGCCATCGTCCAACGCTTCTTCCAGTCCCAGTTCGGCCAACTCGCTTGGCCGCTTCACGCGATAAAGATCGAAATGGCGCACGGGAAGGCGCGCGGTATCGTAGGCCTGCACCAAGGTGAAGGTCGGGCTGGGCACATGCTCATCTACCCCGAGCGCCCGTAGAACGGCGCGGGCCAGTGCGGTTTTCCCAGCACCCAGATCGCCGGACAGCAACACGGCATCCCCCGGCTCCAGCCCGCGCGCAATCGCGGCGCCCAAAGCTTCGGTCGCTCGCTCATCAGCCAGAGATATGGAGGTTTCGAATCCCACGTGTTCTTGTATCGCGGGCTTGGCCGCTGCTCAACGCGCCGGAAAAACACAGTTTTCCGACAATCTGCGCTTACAAAAACGCAGCTTAAGCGCGTCGGCTGCGTTATCCTTGCCGTCTTAGGAACCCTGATCAGGAGCGCCGCCATGGCCAACGCCACCATCCACGAAGGCTTCGAGGTTTACGCCCGTGACGGCGGTGTTGCTTTCGGCGCCGTCCGCCGCGTCGGTGCCCACGAGCTGACGATCTACATCGAGAATTCGGGCGATTTCTCGGTGCCCGTCTCTGCCGTCAAATCGGTCTATGAGGATAAGGTCATCCTCGACAGCGGCAAACTCGACGACAAATTGGTCAAAGCCATCAGCCGCGCCCACGTCGCCGAAGATCCGAACATCGCTGACAAGTAAGGCGTGGCCAACAAGTAAGACGCGTCAGCCCGCAGTGGAGCGGGTCACCATCCAGAGAACGTAGGTCGCAAAGACGAGGCAGAGGAAAAGATCGCTCACCATGGCCATCTTCATCGGCTTCGTCTTCTGCTCTGCCGTAGCGTGCCGGATGCCGGCCGCGCCGTAGAAGATGCAGGCGATGATGGCGACAGGCAGCACGAAATCGGGCACCGATAGGCACATCGCACCCGTCAGCCCGATCGCGAGGTTGGAGGCGCCAAGTTCGCGCACCAACGGTGCGGTCTCATCGCCCGGAATGTGGAAAATGTAATGGGCGGTGAATTGCGGCCGGATGATCTGGCGCGCGCCCGCCACCGTCAGGCGGATGCCTGCCCCCCAGAACACGAACCATTTGCCCATCAGCGCTACCCATTCGAGCATGCCGTGGAGCTGATAGTTCTCGATCAAGATAGAACTGACGGGCAGCACCAGCGTCAGCAACACTACGGAGATCAAATACATGCGCTCAGATTCGTTGGACCCGTTTGCACGATAGCATAACCCATCGATTCAACGGGGATTCTCGGGTTTATTCTTGCCGTTGACGGGCCGCCGATTGGCTGTTGATTGCCCGTTGATTCTGGGGTCTGCCTTCGACATGGTACGCCGCTTTCGGCCAGGGTAGGTTTGGTCCTGCGGCCTACAAGTTCCAAGACCAAGAGAGGGTTCGTGGGGGAGCATATCGTCATTATCGGCGCCGGGCAGGCGGGCGTTCAGGCCGTCCAGTCTCTGCGCACGGAAGGCTATACCGGTCCGATCACCCTGGTGGGGGACGAGCCGTTCCCGCCCTATCAACGTCCGCCTTTGTCCAAGGCGTACCTCGCCGGCGATTTCGTGCGCGAACGGCTGTTCCTGAAGCCCGATTCCTTCTTCGTGGATTCGAATTGCACGGTGACGCTGTCCACGCGCGCAACCTCAATAGACCGCAAGGCCAAAATTGTGAGCCTGTCGGACGGCCGCACCATTGCCTATTCCAAAATCCTCATCTGTACCGGCACGCGCGTGCGCCCCATTCCTGTGCCCGGCGCGGATTTGCAGGGTGTGTATTATTTGCGCGGCATCGAAGATGTCGATCAGTTGCGGCCTGTCGTGCTGTCGGGGGCCGGCAAAAAACTGGTGGTGATCGGCGCGGGCTTCATCGGATTGGAAGTTGCTGCTGTTGCCAAGAAGCACGGCCTCGATGTGACCGTGATTGAATTCATGGAGCGCGTGATGGCGCGCTCGTCGTCGCCGCAGCTTTCGGCGTTCTATGAAAAGATACATCGCGACGCGGGCGTGAAGCTGATGCTGAAATGCGGCGCGGATTCCATCGAAGGCGAGAACGGCAAGGTTGTTGCGGTGCATGCCGGCGGTCAACGTGTCGAAGCCGATGCGGTGCTGGTCGGCATCGGCGTGCTCCCCAATTCCGAAATCGCGCAGGATGCTGGCATCGTGTGCGACAACGGCATCGTGGTCGATGAATACACAGCCACCTCCGATCCCGATATTTTCGCGGCCGGTGACTGCACCAATCATCCTGCGTTCGCGGGTGGCCGCATGCGGCTCGAATCCGTGCAGAACGCCATCGATCAGGCCAAGGTCGCGGCGGCGGGCATGGCCGGCAAGCCGCGGGCTTACAAAAACGTGCCATGGAATTGGTCGGACCAATACGATCTGAAGTTGCAGCTTGCCGGCATCGCCAACCCAACCGATACGCAAATCGTGCGCGGCGATCCGGCGACCAAGAAATTCGCCGTCTTTCACATGCGCGACGGCGCCGTGGCGGCGGTGGAATCCGTGAATGCCGCGCCGGAATACATTATCGGCCGCAAACTGATTGAATCGGGTGTGAAGATCGACCCCGCGCAATTGGCCGATGTGAATGTGCCGATGAAGAGTTTCGGTTAAGGCGGTTCACGTCACGGTTATTTTGCCTATTTTGAAAGCACACGCGCACATGGCGAAGATCACCTACGTCGAACACACCGGCAAAGAGCACGTCATTGACGTGCCTGTAGGCTGGTCGCTCATGGAAGGGGCAGTGAAGAACCGCGTTCCGGGCATCGATGCCGATTGCGGCGGCGGCTGCGCCTGCGCCACGTGCCACGTTTACGTCGATGGCGCCTGGCTCGAGAAGATTCCGGCGTCCGAATATATGGAGCGCGCCATGCTCGATTTCGCGCAAGGGCGCGAAAAGACCTCGCGCCTTTCTTGCCAAATCAAGGTAACCGCCGACATGGACGGCATGGTCGTTCGTGTGCCGAAAACGCAACACTGATTCCAAATCGTCTCGCATTTGCAACAATTGCCGGTTTTCAACTGGCGATGCTTTGTTGCATGCGCTAACGACCCTCTTTCAGCCGCGGGGGCTGATCCGAATAGTAGTGGGTTTTATTATGTTTGTTAATCGTATTTTGCCGCTCGCTGCGGCCTCGTTTGCACTTCTGTGCACCGCCGCTACGGCGCAGACGGACGACAATTGGGCTGGTGCGTATGGTGGCGTCGCCGCCAACCTCAATTTCGGCTGGACGCATTTCGCGCTTCCGGGCGATCACGGCGATCACCTGAAGGAAAACGAAGACAATCACAACTCGCTCGCCGCTGGCGGGTTCGCTGGCTACAATTGGCAGAAGGGCACCACCGTGTGGGGCCTTGAAGGCGATCTGATGTCGGGCAACGGCACGTCCGGCGTCATCTCCTGCGCCAAAGTCGACGGTTGCTACACGCCGACCGTGAAACACGATTCCTTCACGACGGAAAACAAGCTGAAGACGGACATGACGGGTGACCTCCGCGTGCGCCTCGGCTGGACCGATGGTCCCGACACGCTGTTCTACGTCGCTGGCGGTTATTCGTACGAAAAGACGAAGCTGTCGCTTGTCGGTCTTTGCTACAATCCGAAGGCGCCTGCCACGCCGCTCGTCTTCAACTACGGCCGCAACGATTCATTGTCGGGCCTGAACATCGGCGCCGGCATCGAGCACACGATCGGTGACAACTTCACGGCGCGTGTCGAATATCTCTATCAAGATTTCGGCGATACCAATTTCGACGGTGACGGCAAGGAATGGAACACGCGCGCAATCGCCGTGAACAATTCCTCGATCCGCGTCGCGGTCGCCTATCACTTCAATTGATGCCATTGGGATGCGGCGGCGGGCTCTATGCCCGCTGCACGCTATCCTGATCCGGCTTCGGCGGAACGACGATGTCACCTGCCCGCGAACGCGGCAGGTGACACGTCACCGTCGTGCCCTGGTCCGGTGTTGAGGCCAACTCCACCCAGCCGCCATGCAATTCCACGAAGCGATTGACCAGCGCCAAGCCTAGGCCCGCGCCGGCTTTGCCGCCCGAACCGCCCTTTGCCGAAAAGCGTTCGAATGCCGACGGCATGATGTCGGCCGAAATTCCCGGACCTGTATCCGCCACGAAAATCCGCACATCGTTGCCGGAGATTTCGCCACCCAAAGTTATCGTGCCGCCGCGCGGCGTGTATTTCAGCGCGTTGGACAAAAGATTGAAGATCACCTGGCGCAGGCGGCGCATGTCGGCGAGGAACGAGCCTGCATCCTCAGGACATTCGAGGCGCAGCGTGAGGCCGATCTTCGCCGCCCAATCCTGCCCGTGCACGGCAAAGTCCGATAGCAGCGTGAAGAGATCGACGGATTCCAAATCCAATTCCATCGCCCCGGCTTCCACTTCGGAAAGATCGAGGATGTCGTTGATGAGATCGCGCAGGGTGTTCGACGCCTTCACCACCGAGTCGATGTAATCCTGCTGACGCGGATTGAGACCGCCCGCCGAACCCGTCTTCAACATTTCGGCGAAGCCGACGATGGAATTGAGCGGCGTGCGCAGTTCGTAAGAGACGCGCTTCACGAATTCCGATTTCAGCCGGTCGGCGGCTTCGAGCGCCAGATTGCGGTCGCGCAGCGCCGATTCCACGTGATAGCGATCTGTGGCATCCACAAAGCTCACCAGCGTTGCGCCATCGGGCAGCGGCGCCAGTGCCAGCGAGATCACCATGCCGTCGGAGCGTTCCAGACCCGTGACTTCGCGGCGGCGTTCCTGTGCGCCCGACGTCACGCCCGCATAAACAAGTCCCCAGGTGCGGTCATGCCCGAAGCGCGCGGCGCACAGATCGGAGATGCGTTTGACGTGCGGCTCCTGCGCCAGATCTTCCGGCTCCAGCCGCCAGATGCGCGCGAAGGCGGCGTTGTGCAGCTTCAGCTTTCCATCGGGGCCGAACACCGCGACGCCTTCTTGCAACGTGTCGAGCGTGGCGCGCTGCACCTTGATGAAGGTCTGATACGAGCTTTCGAGGCGAAGCTGATCGCTGACGTCTTCGTAGAGGAAGATGAGGCCGCCGAAGGGATGCGGCTGGGCCACCACGCGCAATGTCTTGCCGCCCGGCAGATGCCACAATTCTTCGGGGTGATGCTCAATGGCCTCGAACAATTTCAGCCGGTCGCGCTTCCAGGCCTGGAAATCGCGCTGCTCCGGCAAGCGGCGCAACTCGCGCAAACGATCGAGAATTTCGCCTTCGTTGGGGTGCAGGTCGAGCCAGCTTTCGGCCAGTCCCCACAGCCGCACATAGGCGCGATTGTAGAAGGCGAGCCTGCGGTCGCCGCCGAAAATCGCCACCGCCGTCGTCAAACGGTCCAGCGTTTCGGCGTTGGCGTCGATGTGATGTTGCAGCTTCGCTTCCGCTTCGGCCACTGCCGTCACGTCGATCACGGTGCCGGTCACGCCGCCATCGTCCAGCGGCGCCAGCGTGAACGACAGTGCGCGGCGCTGGCCGCCGATCACGGCATAACGTTTGGCCTCCACCGGCTCGTTCTCGCCGATGGCGACGGCGGCAATGTCGCGCTCCGTGCGGTCGAGCGCGATGTTGGTGAGCAGTGCGTTTTCGAGCGAAGGCGCGCCCGTTGCCACGAGGAAGGCGCGGTTCACCCATTTCAACGCCAGGTCGCGGCCGCGAATCCACACCGGTTGAGGGAGCGCATCCAGCGCGCCACGGAAGTCGGGTTCGTTCGCGGCTTCCTGCGCTTCCGCCTCAAGATAGACGGCAGCGTAATATCCGGCCGGCCGGCCACGCACGCGAATGTGGGCGCGGTTCGCATCGCGCACAGTGAGATTGAATTCTTCGCCCGAGGCCGAGAGCGCATCGAGTGCGGTGGAGAGTTCGGTCGCGTTCTCGCCCCGGAGGCAGCTCTCCAGCAATTGCGCGCCGCCTGAGAAGGACAGCGGATCGGCGAGGTCTGGGCCCCACACGATGACGGCTTCGCGCCCTGCTGCGATCAGCGCATCGCGCGCGGCCAGCAGCGCACGCGCGCGTGAGGCGGTGCTGCGCAGATTGCGGCGCAGGCGGGCCGAGCCGCGGCTCTCGGCAAAGGCCCAGCAGGCGCCCGCCAAGCCCAGCGCGCAGGCGCCGCCCACCAGGGCTGCGATCACGATGTCGGGCGGCGTGGACGCAGCTGTTGCGTCTTTTGCAAAGGCGGGAAGGGCGGTGAAAACGGGACCGAAGAGCGCGATCAGAGCAGCAGACGAGAGGAATCGTTGGCCCCCGGTTCTTCGCAGAACCGCTTCGGACCTTCCCCCACCCCCGCCGGGCTTTCCGTTATTTCGTCCCCGTGTGGGAACCATGCCCTAGCCCCGATTCGGCGCCGGAACGGCGAATCACTGTTGAATCAACATGATACGGGCGAGACTCGGAGCGGCAAGGGAATGTGGTAAAAAAAGTGTTAAGACCCAAATATAGAGAAGTTAACAAGCAATAGTGGCCCCTCGGCAAAGTGAATCCGATCAAGGGATTAGCGCGGCCGCAGCGCGCGCCGAGGGAAGCCGCATGCCAAGCTGAATAGCTGAGGATAGATTCGGGCTGCTCTTACATCACCTGTCCAACCAGAGGAGATACGCCATGTGCGATGAGTTTATTCACCCCGGTCTTGTCGTCGACGCCAGGCTTTCACGCCGCAGCTTCGGTCTTGCCGCGGTGGCGACAGCCGGTGTAGCCAATTCCGCGCTTGCGCAAACCAACGTCACGGAAAAAGACGTCACGGTGAAGACGCCGGATGGAATGTGCGACGCCGTTCTGTTCCATCCCAACGGCAACGGCTCTTGGCCTGCCGTGCTCATCTGGACCGACATCATGGGCTTGCGGCCGGCGTTCCGAGACATGGGCCGCCGGTTGGCATCGCAAGGCTATGTCGTGCTCGTGCCAAATCCGTTCTACCGTTCGGCGAAGGCGCCGGTGGTTGGCGAGACGGTCGATCTCAGTGACCCGGCACAGTTCGGCAAATTGGCGGCCTATCGCAAAGCCATGTCGAACGATGGCATCGACAGCGATGCGAAGGCCTATCTCGCCTTCCTCGATGCGCAACCGCAAACGAACAAAGCGAAGAAGGCCGGCGTGCAAGGCTACTGCATGGGCGGACCGATGGTGTTCCGCACCGCCGCGACGTTGCCGGATCGTATCGCGGCCGTTGGCAGCTTTCACGGCGGCAACGGGCTGGTGACGAAAGACCCCGACAGCCCGCATCTTCTGATCCCGAAAACCAACGCGACGTTCGTTGTTTGCCAAGCGCAGAACGACGACATGACACAGCCGCAGGTGAAGGACGATCTCAAAGCCGCATTCACCGCCGCGAAGAAATCCGCAACCGTCGAGGTCTACCACGCCAATCACGGTTGGTGCGTGCCTGGCGGACAAGTCTACAACGAAGCGGAAGCCGAGCGCGCTTGGGTCGCGTTGAGCAAGCTTTACATGACGACGCTGGCTTGAGGACCGACAACGATGCCGGCGCGAGCTAGCGCCGGCGTCGTCACTCAGACGTGGCCCTTGGCCATGATGTAATGCTCGGTCGTGCCTGTGAGGCTGTCGTTCTCGTGGTACTTCCAGAAAATATCGCCGACATGCTGGCCGTCTTCGCCCGTCATATCGGGGCGTTCGGGCTCGGGCAGGCACAGCGGTTTGGCGAGGTCTTCTTGCTTGCGGCACAGTTTGTAAGCGCCCGCTGTGCCTTCGATCGTCCACGTGCCCCTGAACACATGAAAATTGTGGCGTGCATCCGGATTCTCCGGCGCGTTGAAGCCGAATAGGATGTAAGTGCCGTCCGGGTAGAGCCACATGTGGCACTCGAACCAATGATCTTCACGGCAGATGCGGGTGTTGCCGTAATAGCCCTGCATCAATTTCTGCGCGATGGGATCGGAGGCCGGCATGGCGGAGACCGGGGCCGCGAACGAAACCGCGGCAAGGCCAAGCACAATGGGGGCGGCCAGGGCCGCAAGTCGTTTCGGCATGACGTCTCTCCCTCGAGGTGCGCTCTGGCGGCGCTCGCGCACGAGGCTAGCGCGCATATCCTTGCGCTTCAATGCACGCCGTATTCGGGTTTAGACTTGGCCAAAAGGCGAAACGCCAAAAGGGGGAAGCGATGAAAACCAGAATCCTATGGGGAGTGTTGGGGATCTGCGTGCCGGTCTGCGGCGCAGCACTCGCGGCCGACAATGCCATGTCGGCCTATTACGAGGCGACGCTGGAGCGCGCCACCGATACGTCCGAGAGCCGCACCTGGTATGATCAGGACGGCACGCTCAAACGCTTTTCCTACGAGATGACAAAGCCGCAAGGCAGTTTCACCGTCTGGGGCCAGGAAGGGAAATACCGTTTCGCGGGCGGTAAGATATGCGAGACGATCGTGCCGTCCACGAAAGAAGCCTGCGCCGATTTTACGCCGCACAAAATCGGCGATGCGTGGGACGCAACCGAGAGCGGTGTGACCTATCACTACAAGCTCGTCGCCGGCCGCACGACGCACTAGCATCTCTTGGCTCGTAAGCGCCCTAGAGATGCTGTGCTCGCATTGAAGCGAAAATAAACCTCACCATGGCCGGGCCTGACCCGGCCACCCAGTGCGCGAACGTCTGCGAGCGCAAAGATATTGGGTGGCCGCATCAAGTGCGGCCATGGTGGGTTTGTGTTGCTACCGCCGCTTGGCTTTCTTGGACTTCTTCGCCGCTTTCTTGGCGGGCGCTTTTTTGGCAGCTTTTTTTGCCGATTTCTTGGCGCTCTTCTTCATGGCCTTGGCTTTCGCGGGTTTGCGTTTGGCAGCCTTCGAAGACCGTGCCTTCGGCGCCAGCGGATCTTCGCCATCCATCAGGATGAAGGCGATGCGGCAAGGCTTGGAGCTGCGATTCACCCAGGCGTGGTTCGTCGCCTGCTGGATGATCACATCGCCTGCGCTCAGGTGATATTCTTCCTCGTCGTCGAGCAGCATGTCGATCTCGCCCGACAGGATGATCGCGTAATCGACCGAAGCGGAGCGGTGCATCAGCGGATGACGCACGGGCTTGGCGCGCTTGGCCAGCTTCTGCAGGCCGAAGAAGTTGATGATGAATTGCGGGTCGAGCTTGCTGACATCGCCTGTGGGCGCGAATTCCACCACGCGAAACTGCGTGCCGTTCTTCGGCGGATGAAAGGCGTGCTTCTCGGCGTTGTCTTTGTCGCCGGAGGATTTGCTGGGCG
>CAIYRG010000404.1 GCA_903928515.1 uncultured Alphaproteobacteria bacterium
AGTGCGCCGATCACAGCCCCCGTCATGCCCGTAGCCAGCGTGCCGGAGACCAAGGCTTTCAACGCGAGTTCCACGACCTCTTGCCGGCGTTCCGGCACCATCGCGCCGACACCCGCGATCATGATGCCGACAGAGCCGAAATTGGCGAAGCCGCACATCGCATAGAGCATGATGAGGCGCGAACGCGCCGACAGCACGCCGTCAGGCAATGCCGCCAATTTCAAATATGCGACGAATTCATTGAGGATCGTTTTGGTGCCCAGCAGCGCGCCCGCATCCCCCGCCTCGTTCCACGGAATCCCGTACAGCCAGACAAGCGGACTGAACAACCAACCGCAGATGCGTTCGATCGATAGCGGTGCACCGCCGACATGCGGCAACTGCCCCACGATGAGATCGGCCAATGCAACCAGCGCGACCATCACGATCAGCAGCGCGATAATGCCGAGATAGAATTTCAATCCGTCCTCGGTGCCCCGCGCGATGGCATCCATGCTGGAACTGTATTGAATATCCTTGTGCGCTTGCGCATCGGTCGTCGTGTCGCCCGGCACCATCAACCGCGCGATAACGATCGCCGCCGGCAACGACACCAGCGATGCCACCAAAATGTGACCGAGCGCGCCAGGGATCGCGGGCTCCAAAATGGTCGCATACAGCACCATCACGGTGCCTGCGACGCTGGCCATGCCCACGGTGAACAGCATGAACAATTCGGCGCGCGTCAGGCGCGCAAGATAAGGGCGGATCAGAAGCGGCGCCTCGATCATGCCCAAGAACATCGTCGCCGCCGCGCCCAATCCCACGGCACCGCCGATCAGCAATGTCTTCTGCAGAACGAAGGCGAAGCCCTTCACGACAATCGGAAGGATACGCCAGTGCCACAGCAATGCGGCCAACGCCGACATGATGAGAACCAGCGGCAAGGCCTGAAACGCGAGGCTGCCCATGTTCTGCGGTTTGGTGACGTCGAAAGGTGGCGCGGCTCCGCCGACATAGCCGAACACCAGCGAGGTGCCCGCTTGGGCTGCCGTCTGCAACGCTGCCACGACGCCGTTGAGGCCCAGCAATGCACTGCGGGCGAACGGCGCTTCCAGCAGCACCACCGCCAGAGCAAATTGCAGCGCCAAACCGGCGGCAACGGAGCGCAGGGAAAAAGCGGCGCGATCCTCCGATAGGCCCCAAGCCAGGGCGAGGATGACGAGAAGCCCGAACGCGCTTTGTAAATGGAGAGCCAGCATAACGACTCAAAAAAATATCGCGCTAGAGTTGCATGGTCGGGCCCGGAAGTCCCGCGGGCCTAGGGTTTCCGCGCCCATTGCATAAGAACGGCGCGAACACGGCAATCTTTAATTTACCAGAGACACGCGTTTCACGTTGAGACAACCGCCAAAGCGCGACACGGAAAAAACCTATTAACCGCAAGCTCCGATAAGTGACGCCCACACCGCGCCGTCCAGAGGCTGGGCTCTGGGTTGCCGGTGGGACGGACACCCTAGGAATGCGCTTCCTCCGAAGCTTCGTAGACACATTGCAGCGATCGTGGAATCCGCAAACCGCGGACGATGCCTGGCTGGTCAACGCGCAGCTCGATCTGCTGCGCCAAAGCACCAGCTGGTTCGCCTATATTCTTCCTTCGGCGGGCGTAGCGCTGTCGTGCATCGTGATCGGCACCATCCATGCGAGCCTCATCGCGGGGTGGTTGGTCGTGCTGGCAGCGGTCTGCGCCGGTGGCGAGGCGTCGCTACGGCGCATCGACCAGGAAACTGCCAACGCCGACATTCTCTCTGTGCGCAAACGCGCGCATGTCTATGTGTCGGTGGTGCTGAGTATCTCGCTGGTCTGGGGCGCCATCGGCATCTGGCTCTGGGTGCCGCAATCGGCCGAACTCACCATGTTCGCGCGCCTCACACTCACCGCCACGCTGTGTGCGCTTTCGGTGTTCACCACCGTCCATGCAGCCTCCGCCTTCGGCCCCTTAGCCTTCGTCAGCTTTGTGTCGATCGCACGCTCGTTCTTCGTGCCGAACATGATGAACCCGCGTATGGGTCTGCTCTCGCTCGTGTTCGTGCTGCTGATGATAGGCTTGGCGGTGGCGGTCTACACCAAAAGCACCAAGCTGCTGTGCCTGGAACGCGAGCGCCGCCGGCTGATCGATTCCCTACGTGCCGCGAAAATCGAATCCGACGAAGCCCGTGAGCGCGCCGTGGCCGCGAGCATGGCGAAATCGGAATTCCTGGCGAATATGAGCCATGATCTGCGCACGCCGCTGAACGCCATCATAGGATTCTCCGACATCATCAAGTCGAACGCCTTCGGCAACGCTACCCAGAAATACGGCGAATACGGCTCGTATATTCACCAGGCCGGCAATCATCTGCTGGGGTTGATCACCAACGTGCTCGAACTGGCCAAGATCGAAGCCGGGCGGAAAATTCTGCAGGAAGAAATCGTCGACGTTGGTGGTCAGATCTATGACGCCGTTCAGGACGCGAAGGAAACGGCGAAGACGACCACGATCACCGCCGATGTCGCGCCGCATCTGCCGCTACTCACCGGCGATGTCCGCGCCGTGCGCCAGATCCTGGATCATCTGGTGGCCAACGCGGTGAAATCCACGCCCACGGGCGATGTCATCGTGCGCGCCTTTGTCAGCGGCGCAGGCGAGATGGTCATCAGCGTCAGCGACAATGGTGAGGGCATCGCGCTATCCGAGCAGGCGTCCTTCTTCGACCGCTTCGGTCGCGGACGTCACGATCTGGCGCAGAGCCAATCCGGCCTGGGCCTCTCCATCGTGAAGGGCCTGATCGAATTGCACGGCGGCCGTGTGATGCTGAAGAGCGAACACGGCGAAGGGACGGAGATCACCATCGTGTTCCCCGCCCGTCGCAGTCTTGCGTCGAAAGATCAGCGCGTCGCGTAATTATTTCGCAGGCGCGCTATCGTCAGCCTTCTTGTTCTTCTCGAGATACGCCACGATCGTCCAAAGCTGATCGTCGCTGACATGACTGCCGACGGCCGGCATGCCCGTCATCTTCAAGCCGTTCTTCGCGATCCAGAACAATTCCGATGGCGAGTATTTCACTGCCAGCGTGCTCATGTTCGGCGGTTCCGGATACATGCCCTTGATGAAGGGCGCGCCATCGGTGCCGGCCGACGGGCCATGGCACATCGAACAGTTGATGCCGTAATTCGGCGCGCCATCGGCAACCAACTTATCCGTGAAGTCCGGCGCGGTGATACCCTTGGCGTGCGCCTGGATGGATTTCACCTTGCCGGTCTCAACCACCCAAAGCCCAATCGCGGTGTGCGGAATGGAAGCCGCCATGTTGTAGACGCCGGTGAACAGCACAATCGCGCCCACCACGGCACCGAGCACGATGACGGCAATCACGCCGCTAAAAAATCCGCCGCCGCTATTTCCTTGCATGGCAATCCCCTGCCGTAAATTTTTGCGGGGCGGATCATATACGTGTGCGACGCGGCAAGCCAACCGCGACCCGGCATAAAAAGAGCCTGTAAATGCGTCTTGGCGCTGGCTTTACAAAAGCACGGCCCGCGTATCTCCTCCGCCCGGAGCGCAACGACGCCGTATCAGGGTGGATTCCATGAAAAAGATCGACATCTTTCCCCACATCTTTCCCAAAACCTTTTTCGACAAGCTGGTCGAGAATGCGCCTTCGGCCGATTCCATCCGCCGCTGGACGACCATCCCGAATCTCTACGATCTCGATGCGCGCCTGCGCATGATGGAGACCTTCGGCCCCGACTATCAGCAGATTCTCACGCTTTCGATGCCGGCCATCGAATACATCGCGCCGCCCGACAAATCGGCGGCGCTGGCACGGTTGGCCAATGAGGGCATGGCGGAAATCGTCGCCAAACATCCGAAGCAATTCCCCGCCTTCGTCGCCTCGGTTCCCATGAACAATGTGAAGGCGACGTTGGAAGAAATCCGCCATGCGGTGGAGAAGCAGAACGCGCGCGGCATTCAGATCTTCACCAACGTGAACGGCCGCCCGCTCGACGATCCGGAATTCGCGCCGATCTTCGAGATGATGCACGCCTATGATCTTCCCGTGTGGATGCACCCCACCCGTCCGTCGAGCCATTCGGATTATCCGAAGGTCGAAAACCGCTCACATTACGACATCTGGTGGGTGTTCGGCTGGCCTTATGAAACCAGCGCCGCCATGGCGCGCATGGTGTTCTCCGGCTTCTTCGACCGCTGGCCCAACTTGAAGATCATCACCCACCATCTCGGCGCGATGGTGCCGTATCTGGAAGCGCGCGTGGGTCTGGGGCTCGATCAGCTCGGCAAGCGCGAAGCCGCCGAGCCACATTATCTCGAGATCATCGACAACATGAAGAAGAAGAACCGCCGCCCGGTGGACTACTTCAAGATGTTCTTCGCCGATACCGCCATCAACGGCTCCGCCTCGGGCACGCGTTGCGGCGTCGATTTCTTTGGCTGCGAGCATGTGCTGTTCGGAACGGACTGCCCGTTCGATCCCGAAGGCGGTCCGTTGTTCATTCGAGAGATCATCAAGACGCTGGATGCGCTGGAGATCACCGAGGACGACCGGCGGAAAATCTACAGCGAAAACGCCAGAAAGCTGCTTCGCTTGGGCTAAATTGTCGCAGAATACCGCCAGTTTTCGCCAAATTCGGCGTAAGAACTTTGCAAAGCCTCCCCTATATCATTATAGGGGTGCCGCTTTGATGCACCGCCACGGGCCCCCCTTTTCGGCCCGGTGAAAGAGCTGGGTAGAGCCGTGATCGATTTCGACGAAAAGTCCGTGACCGACGCCTTTTTCGACCAGATCAAAGGCACCCCGAACAAGCGCCTGCTCCAGATCATGCGCGCGGCCATCCGCCATCTGCATTCCTTCGCCCGCGAAGTGGATTTGACCCGCGACGAATGGAAGGCGGGCATCAACTTCCTGACCGCGGTCGGCCAGCAATCGAGCGAAGACCGCCAGGAATTCGTGTTGCTGTCGGATACGTCCGGCCTCTCCACGCTGATGAATCTTTTGGAAGACCGTCGCGGCGACAAAGGTACGAACGCCTCGATCCTGGGCCCCTTCTATCGTGAAGACCCGCCGATCCTCGAATTGGGCGACACCGTCGCCAAATTGAAGCCGGGACCGGAAGCCGTGATGTACGGCACCATCAAAGACGTTCGCGGCAAGCCGATTCCCCATGCGCTGCTCGACGCCTGGCTGGCGGACGAAAAAGGCCTGTACGATGTGCAGGAGCACGGCCCCGGCGTGGACGATCTGCGCGGCCGTTATCGCGCCGACGAGAACGGCCGGTATTGGTTCCGCACCACCATTCCGTCAGGCTATTCGATTCCCATGGATGGCCCCGTTGGCGATCTCGTGCGCAACACGGCGCGTGACGGCATGCGCCCGGCGCACATCCATTTCCGCCTGATGCACCAAGGCTTCCAGGATCTCGTAACGGCCGTCTACTTCAAAGATCAATATATCGAGACCGATGCGGCCTTCGGCGTGCTGCGTAAGCTGGTGGTGGAAATCCTGCCGCCCTCTAAGGATTCGCCGATCCCGTCTCTGCCGCGCATCCCGTATGATTTCACGATGATCCCATCGAGCGCGG
Organism: uncultured Alphaproteobacteria bacterium; assembly: GCA_903928515.1. GTDB lineage: Bacteria > Pseudomonadota > Alphaproteobacteria > Micropepsales > Micropepsaceae > CAIYRG01. Next base: position 5,620 of record CAIYRG010000404.1, read on the forward strand.
TTCGTCATCCGGGCCCGTTGGGCAGCGCAGCCGCTTAAGCGAAAGCCAATTCTCTCGCGTTACAAAACAGTGTGGCGACGATCTTGGCGCAACGCACGATGATGCGTGCGCGAAGCACGACGGTTTCGCGCTTCGACAAAACCAACCGCCGGTGACCGAGAATGAGTTTGCCCGAGAACGTCGAGCCCGAAATCCTGCCCGCCGCGGACTGCCACTCCATGGCGGACATACGGCAAGCCATCGATGCCATCGACAGATCGCTCGTCAAATTGATGGCGCAGCGTCAGACATACGTCGAACGCGCCGCCGTCGTGAAACCCGCACGCAGCGCGGTGCATGACGCCGCGCGGATTGAGGATGTGGTGAGGAAAGTCCTGGCTGCGGCGAATGCCGAAAACCTCAGCCCTTGCATCGCGGAACCGGTTTGGCGTTTGCTCATCGAGCGGTCCATCGCGCACGAATTCGCGGCG
>CAIYRG010000405.1 GCA_903928515.1 uncultured Alphaproteobacteria bacterium
ACGATCACGCCCTGCTTTTTCACATCCTGCGACAGCGCCTGCATGCTCATGTTCAGGGCGGCTTTCGCAATCCGGTAGTAATACGGCTGGAAATTGCCGGAATGCGCCACCGTGGTGATCGAGCCGAAGCTGCTGGTGATCGACACGATCTTCTTTTGTTTGCTCATCGCCACGTTCTCGCGAAGCGCCTGCGACACTGCCAGCGCCCCGAACACGTTCACATCCATCTCGTCGAGAAACGCCTTGCGGTCCAGGGCACCCAGCGTCTGCACTTTGGGATCGCCCGCCGTGCCGGCGTTGTTGAGAAGCAAGTCGATGGGCTTGCCTTTCAGCTTGGCCGCGAGTGCGGCGATATCCGCGTCGCTGGCAATGTCGAGCTTCTCGATGGTGACGTTCTTGTGCGATGCCGCCAGATCTTTCAGATCGGTCGCGTTCGCCGGATTGCGCGTGGTGGCGATCACATCCCAGCCCTGCGCCGCGTATTGGCGGGCGAATTCAAGACCCAGGCCGCGATCCGAACCGGTGATCAGAATGGTATCGGCCGATGCCGGAACCGCGTTCAAGCCAAAAGCGATTCCCAACACAAACGCGAAGTGCCTCACGAACCGCCCCATTCGATGCCCCTTTGAAATCCACAACTGTACGAGACGCGCTTTATAACTAAGCGCTTACGATCCGGCAAAGTATCGGTGTGTTTTCGTCATGGTGCCAGCTGGCACAGACACGGTGATAACCGTCGGCGATGGTGAGGGCTGCATCGTTTGCCGCATCGCCCCGCACCAGCAGCACCGGCGACAATTTCTGGCGTTTGCGAATCTTCTTCAGATCACCCGCCACATGGGTGTTGTCGCCCGCCAGGATCGGCAACCGGCTGGCGCGCAAAATATCCTTGGCCGCGCGTTCCACCGTCTTGGCTTTTTGCAGCTTGGCGACAATGCGCTTGGCTGCTGTCTCTTCAAACAGCAGCGTGAGATAGGCGTGTGCGGCCGGGAAATCGTGTTTGTCGGGCTCGGCCTTCCAAATGCTTTTCATATTCGCTCACCGTTGCTATCTGCGACAAAGCTAACATAAGCCCGGCAAGCAGGCTAAAATTACGAACATGGACAACTTGCCCAATAGCGGTTTGGAAGGTGACTACGACTACATCGTGGTCGGCGCGGGCTCGGCAGGCTGTGTCGTCGCCAATCGCCTGTCGGCCGATCCGAAGAACCGCGTGCTGCTGTTGGAAGCCGGCGGCCGTGACAATTGGATCTGGTTTCATATTCCCATCGGCTACCTCTTTGCCATCGGCAATCCGCGCTCCGATTGGATGTTCAAAACCGAATCCGAGCCGGGCCTGAACGGCCGGACGCTCAACTATCCGCGCGGCAAGGTGTTGGGCGGCTCGTCGGCCATCAACGCGATGATCTCGATGCGGGGGCAGGCGGCCGATTACGATCATTGGCGGCAATTGGGTTTGCGCGGCTGGGGCTGGGACGATGTGCTGCCCGTTTTCAAGCGGCTGGACGATCATTTCCTCGGCAACACCGAATTTCATCGCAGCGGCGGCGAATGGCGCGTGGAAGAGCCGCGTACCCATTGGGAGATATTGGATGCTATCGGCGATGCCGCAGCCGAGATCGGCGTGCCCTGGATTGCCGACGCCAACACCGGCGACAATGAAGGCGTCTGTTATTTCCATGTGAACCAGCGACGCGGCTTGCGCGTGTCGGCGGCGCGCGCATTTTTAAAGCCCGCGATGAACCGGCCGAATTTGCGCGTTGAGCCGAACACCATCGCCGAGCGGATTGTGTTCGAAGGCCGAAAGGCGCGCGGCGTAACGTTTTTGCAGAATGGGGATAGCGTGCATGCGAAGGCGCGCGGCGAGGTGATCTTGTGCGCGGGCTCCATAGGTTCGACGCAATTGCTGCAACTCTCCGGCGTCGGGCCTGGCGACTGGCTCGGTGATCTGGGCATTGCGCCGGTGCTGGAAAAGCCGGGCGTCGGGCGCAATCTGCAGGATCATCTGCAATTGCGTTCGATCTACAAAGTCTCCGGCGGCCGCACGCTGAACGAGATGTATCGCTCGTGGTCTGCGCGTGCACTCATGGGCCTGCAATACGTGCTTGCGCGCCGCGGGCCGCTTACGATGGCGCCTTCGCAACTCGGCATCTTTGCCAAATCCGACGCGGCCCAAGAACACGCCAATATCGAATATCATGTGCAGCCGCTGTCGCTCGACAAATTCGGCGATCCGTTGCACGGCTTTCCCGCGGTGACTTTGAGCGCCAGCAATTTGCGGCCGACCTCGCGCGGTACCATCCGCATTCGTTCTGCCGATGCGCGCACCGCTCCGGCCATTGCGCCCAATTATCTATCGACCGATGCGGATCGCATCGTGGCGGCCGATTCCATTCGGCTCACGCGCCGGTCGATGCAGCAGCAGGCGATAGCGCGCTACCGGCCGCAGAAATATCTCCCCGGTTCGGCGGTGGGTGACGATGACGCAGCGCTTGTGCATGCGGCCGGCGATATCGGGACCACAATCTTTCATCCCGTCGGCACAGCGAAGATGGGATTGGAGAGCGATCCAACCGCCGTGGTGGATGAACGCCTGCGCGTCATTGGCTTGGAGGGCTTGCGTGTGATCGATGCGTCGGTGATGCCGGCCATCGTATCGGGCAACACCAACACGCCCACCATCATGATCGCCGACAAAGGTGCTGCGATGGTGCTGGAAGATTCTAAGGCCTAGTCGGCGCTGGGTTTCTCGTTCGGCGGTGCGGTGAGGCCTTGGCGCAATTCCTTACCGCTGTCGCTGAATTTCAGGCTCACGAATCCGCCGCCGGTTTCGCCGTTGCGCAACGGATTGAGCACGACTTCCACCTTGTCGCCGGGCTTCACGGAATCCTTGGTCCATCCGGCGCGGCGCAGATTGCCTGGGCTCGTCAATTCCACCGCCCACACTTGCGGATCGGTATTCCCTGCGACCGGAACATAAACCCACACGACGCCGTGCGGATTGGTCCATTGCAATTCCTTGATCGTGCCGGTGATGGTTTGGCGCTTGGTGGCGTCGAACATCGCGAAGGAGTGGTGCGCTTGAGCGGGCGCGATGCCGCCGAACGCAACAAGTCCTGCCAAGGCGGCGGATGAAACCAAAATTTTCATATCGGGGCCCCCGAAACTCGGCTTGTGGAAAATCATGGGCGTGCGCTTTGCGGCTTCGGCACGAACAAGGCGTGGCCGTCTTTATCGACCTGATCGATGAAATTGCCCTGCAGGCAGACGCCTTCAACGATGTCCCAATCAGGCCCCCAGCCACGGCGGAAGAAATCGCGCCGTGTTTTGTAAGTCGCAGAAAACACTTTGGGTGCCGTGATTTCCATATCGTCGGCCATGATGTTGGCGCTGGTGTTGTGGATGTGCTCCACGATGTGCATGCCGTCGCCGCCTGGAATGCCCACGCCTTCCGACAGCGCGATCTCCACTTCGGGCAGGATCGCTACCGTATCGACAACCAATGTCTTGTTTTCCCAGTGACCGATGGAATGGCCGTGGAATGTGGCATCGGGATCGGCAGGATGCGGACGGCCATCGGTGTAGATGCGGCGCAGATTGTTGCCGTCAAGTTCGCCGAGGATCGTCAGGCGTCCCGGCGTGAAGAGAAATTCCACGGCGTTGTGCGTCAGCATCATGAAACCCGGCATGCCCCAGGGCAGGCAGGAATTGTGCGTGCCGTCGGCCTTGCCGTCCTGTTCAAGCTGGATGCCCTTGGCGATCTCAGCCGCGGCTACGGGATTCCAAGGATATTTGTTTTCCTTGGCCTGGCGGTTTTGATCGAGGACATCGGGCTGCCATACGCCGGTCCAGTCCGGCAGCTTCGCCAAATCCGACCAATCCTTGGCGCTCGGCCCGTGGCCGGTCGGTTCTTCCGCAGCGTTCTGTGCGCAAGCGGCGCTTGCGAATGTCACGGACGCGATGCCGAGTGCTGCAGCGCATACATGGTGTTTGAAGTGGCGACGCATGGTTCCCCCGCCCGTGTTTGTGCGCCACTTTATACGCGCGAGCTTGGGCGTGACCATTCCTTCGTCGCGAAATCTACCAATTCGCGACGTGGCATTTGGTATGCCTGATGCCGATTATAACGGAAGCCGATGAATCCGTTACGAGGCGATCTCGGTGAGACCGTCATCATGGGGCACATCCTGACGCGTGAAATTGTAATGCGTCAGGATTTTGCCGAGCTCACTCAGGATTTTGTAGGTGGGTTCCGGCGGGATCGGCGTGGCGCCCGGACAGAACATGCGCATGGCGCGGATGTGCACCGCGATGGGTGCTGCGTGATAGAGCTTTGCGGTAATCAAACCGTCCGTCACGTCGCAAAGATTTTTCACGGCGGAATCGAGCGATTCGTAACCGAAGGTGCCCGCCAACGTGACGATTTGATCGGCATGACGCAGTACGTCGTGCATGTCCTCTTCACCCAGCGCGCCGCCCTTGGCACGCGACACGATCTCTTCCAGTGTGCGGATCGCGTTTTCGATCGTGATATCCGCGCCCGGACGCGCATCATCGAGCAGCTTGTTTGCACCATCGAGTGCGGTTTCGCGTGTGACGCCGCCTGAGCGCGCCGCCAATTCCACAAGACGTGTCTTCGGAAAGAAGATCTTCTTGATGCTGCGGCTCATGACGACACTGCGCCTTCCGACTTGGTGGGATCGCTGTTGGCGAGAACGGCAGAAGGATCGGAATCGTTCGCCATTTTCTGAAAGTCGGTCTCGCGGCGATGGACCCCATCCGGCGGCGCTCCCTCGCGCTTGCGCCGGTCAGGGCCATTGAAAACACCGGCCGCGTCCAAATTCGTGGTCTTCTCGAGATCGGTCTCGCGGCGGTATTCGCCGCCGGGCGGAGGCACGTCGCGGAAGCGGCGATCCGGCCCCACATATTCCGAGGTCTCTAAGAACAGACGCGGTTTCTTCGCCATCCATGCGATGCGGTCATACAGCGCGCGTGGCGACACCGGCTTGCGCAACACGATGTTCGCACCGGCATCGCGAGAGGTCGCGATGGTGCGCAATTGCGTATAGCCGGTAAGAACAAGGATCGGGATGAAGCGGATTTGGCCTTTGCCGGATCGGCGGATGCGGCTCACCAAATCCGCGCCGCTCATGTCGGAGAGCACAGCTTCGATCACGCACAGATCGACGTAATGGTGGTGCATGTGCGCGAGTGCGGCTTCGCCATTGTCGGCGACAGCGGGAACTTCCATGCCGAAGCCGCGCATCATCGATGCGATCAGACCGCGCGTGTAAGCATCGCCGTCGACGACCAGCGACGTAACTCCGCGAAGATTGAGAAGCGTTTTTGGCATTGTCCCCCGCCGCTGGCAAAGACGCGCAGCGAACATTGCTCACGCTATAGGCAAGCAGCTAATTGGCGATTAACGAAGGTGTCACAACGAGGCCCGCGGGCC
>CAIYRG010000406.1 GCA_903928515.1 uncultured Alphaproteobacteria bacterium
CGGCACGCGCAAGCGCCCGGCTGCCGTGCGCGCGTCAAATGCCAAAAATGCGAAAGCCAAGACCCAAAATCCGAAAGGCGCTTCGCGCAAAGCCGTCCCGCGCAAGCGTTCCAAGAAGACTCCGGTGGATGCCAAATCCATGGATACCGTGCACTAAAGCACGACGCATAACGAAAACGGCGCGGGAGTTTCCCGCGCCGTTTTTTATTGTCTCAAAAGGCCGGTTTATTCCGCGCCGAGCACGCGCGTGATGTTCACCGTATGCTCCGCTCCGCCGATGCCCGGCAGACCGAAAGTGTATTCGCGCGCCAGCTTGATGGCGCGCCGTTCGGGCGTGCGTTCCTCAAAACTATACGACAGCGCCTTGTTGCGGTTGTGCTCGAACAATTGCTCGATGGGCATATGGTAGGAGGAGGCCAACTCGGCGGCGTTCACGCCTATGGCGGTTTCGCCGCTCGGCAACTTCACCGCGACGGCACTTTTGTCCTGCGGCTGTGTCAGCAAAAACAATACGCCGTATTCGATCCAATGCCCGCTGACTTCCGGCACGGAATCGAGGGCTTCACCCTGGCGATTGTATGGCGCGTTCATCTGTGTGTTCCCCTATTTTCTGATCACAAATGTTTTCGGCTCTGAGTCGATGTTCAGAGCCCCTCGAACAATGCCGTCGAAAGATAACGTTCAGCGAAGTCGGGAATGATCGTCACGATCTGCTTGCCCGCCATTTCGGCGCGGGCGCCGACTTCGAGTGCGGCGGCGATGGCAGCACCCGACGAGATGCCGCCCGAGATGCCTTCCAACCGCGCTGCGGCGCGCGAGGTTTCGAACGCGGTCTCGTTCGAGATGGTCACAATTTCGTCGATGATCTTGCGCTCAAGGATTTGCGGAATGAAGCCCGCACCAATGCCCTGAATCTTATGCGGGCCGGGTTGGCCGCCTGAGAGCACCGGGCTGTCTTCCGGCTCCACCGCGATCATCTTGACGCTCGGCTTCCTGGCTTTGAGCACTTGGCCGATGCCGGTGATCGTGCCGCCCGTGCCGACGCCCGAGATCACGGCGTCCACGCCGCCCTGCGTATCGTTCCAGATCTCTTCGGCCGTGGTCTTGCGGTGGATTTCCGGGTTCGCGGGATTTTCGAATTGTTGCGGCACCACGGCGTTCGGCATCTTTGCCACGATCTCGGCCACGCGCGCCAGTGCTCCGCGCATGCCCTTCGCGGCCTCGGTGAGTTCGATCTGCGCGCCGAGCATGGCCAGCATTTTGCGCCGTTCCAACGACATGGATTCCGGCATCACCAGGATCAGATGATAGCCGCGCGCCGCTGCCACGAAGGCCAGCGCGATGCCGGTATTGCCCGAAGTCGGCTCGACGAGAACGGTTTTGCCCGGCTGGATTTTTCCGGCCTTCTCAAGCGCATCGATCATCGCCACGCCGATGCGGTCTTTCACGCTGTCCATCGGATTGAAGAATTCGAGCTTGAACAGAAGATCCGCTTTCACGCCCGCCGCTTTGGGCATGCGCGCCATGCGCACCAGCGGCGTGTTGCCGATGGTTTCGGTGATGGAATTGTAGATGCGGCCGCGTCCGGGACGGTGCGCGCTGTTGTCGTCGGCCATGGGCTAACCTTTCAAAAAAAGAATTTTCGCGTCAGATCGTGAAGTCCGCGCCCACGGATTGCGGCTCGTCGCCGCCGCAATCGAGGCCGTTGGCGCGCGCCCTCTGACAAATATCTTCGATGGAAATCTGATCCAGCTTCTTCATCACGTCTTCTTGCAGATCCGCGATCATCGGCACGACCACGCGGCGGCCCAATTCCGAGCCGCCGTCGAATTTGTCTTCACCGGTGTCCAGCGCCATGGCGATGCGCACGACATCGCCGACGCTGATGCGCCGGCGCTCACGCGCCAGGCGATACCCGCCGCGCGGGCCGCGCACGCCTTTGAGGATTCCGGCGCGCACCAATTGCTGCATCACCTGTTCCAGATAACGCTGCGGCACACCTTGGCGTGCGGTGATCTCTTTCGCCTGCACCGGCTGCGGCCGGGCGTTATAGGCGATATCGATCACGGCCTCGAGCGCCAGCAAGGTCTTGCGCGAAAGCCGAAGCATGTCAGTTACTCCCCCCAGTTTTTTCTGACGTTGATTTGGGCACATGCGTTCCGGTCGATCCAAAGCCGCCGGTTCCCCGCGCGGTGTCGTCCAGGCTCGCGCTTTCCGCCCACTCAATTTCTTCATGCCGCGCGATGACGAGCTGCGCGATTTTCATGCCGCGTGAAATGGCGAACGCCTCACGCCCATGGTTGATCAGAATGGCCTTCACCTCGCCGCGATAATCGGAATCGATCGTGCCGGGCGCGTTCAAGACTGTGACGCCGTTTTTAAAGGCCAACCCCGAGCGCGGGCGCACCTGCGCTTCGAAGCCACGCGGGATGGCGATGGCGATGCCCGAAGGCACCGCAACAACATCGCCCGGTTTCAACACGAGATCGGATTCCACGGCAGCGAGCAGATCGAGCCCGGCAGCGCCTGCTGTGCCGTAAGCGGGCAGGGGCAGGTCTTCGCCATGGGCTAAGCGTTGAATGGCAATTTTCATACGGCTTGGTTTCCCAAATCTTGGCTGAAAGTTTCTGCGATGCGTTGCGCCAGCCGCGTGGCGACATCGGCCTTCGACATGGCGGGCCAATCTTCGGTCGCCTTGGCGGTGATCAGATGCACGGTGTTGTTGTCGCCGCCCATCACGCCGGTGTTGGCGCTCACATCGTTTGCCACGATCCAATCGCAGCCTTTTCTCACGAGCTTCGCCTTGGCGTTGGCGATGAGATCATCGGTTTCGGCGGCGAAGCCGATCACCAATTGCGGTCGGTTTTTCGCGTGGCGCGAGAGCGTGGCGAGAATGTCGGGGTTCTCGGTGAGGTGAAGTGCTGGCGCAGGCCCATCGCCCTTTTTCTTCAATTTGGAATTCGCTGCGATCTCGGGCCGCCAATCGGCGACGGCGGCGGTGCATACGGCAATATCGGCGGGTAGAGCGGCTTCGCAGGCGGCCAACATTTGGCGCGCGGTTTCCACGCGCACCAATTTCGCGCCCGGCGGAGGGCTCAGTTCGGTAGGACCGGATACCAGCGTGGTGTGCGCGCCGGCGGCGGCCAACGCGGCGGCAATTGCGTAACCCTGTTTGCCGGATGAACGGTTGGCGATGAAGCGCACCGGATCGATGGGTTCATAGGTCGGGCCGGCCGTGACGAGCGCGCGCGTGCCGGCCAGCGGTCCGGCTGGTGCTGCCAACGCTTGCGTAATGGCGGCAACGATCTCCAGCGGCTCCGCCATGCGGCCCGGCCCGTATTCGCCGCAGGCCATGTCGCCATCATTGGGGCCGATGAAGATTACGCCATCGGCTTTCAGCTGCGCGATGTTCCGCTGCGTCGCCGGATGCTGCCACATGCGCACATTCATCGCGGGCGCGATCAGCACGCGCTTGTCGGTGGCGAGCAGCATGGTGGAGGCGAGATCGTTGGCGTGGCCGTTGGCCATCTTCGCCATGAGATCGGCTGTGGCGGGCGCGACCACCACAAGATCGGCAGCACGTGACAGCGCGATATGGCCGATCTCGGCTTCGGTGGTGAGATCGAACAGATGGGTGTGCACCTTCTCGCCGGTGAGGGCGGCCACCGACAAAGCGGTGACGAATTCTGCGCCGCCCTGCGTGAGCACGGCGGTGACGGCACTTCCGCGCTCGCGCAAGCGCCGGATAAGCTCGAGGCTCTTATACGCCGCGATGCCGCCGCCGATGACGAGCAGGATTTTCTTGTTCTGCAGGCTCACAGTCTATTCACCACCTAAAACCCGTTCCTGAACTGTATATATAGGGAATAACGGGCAGAAAGTGTAGTTCTCATGAAAGTCCACGAAAAATGAGCCCAATTCCAGAACCCAGGGAAATACTGGACTTTTGGTTCAAGGAGACCCCGACCGAGAAGTGGTTCGCGGTCGATCCGGTGCTGGATGAGGAAATCCGCCGTCGTTTCGGGGCGGCGTGGCAATCAGCCCGCGATGGCGATCTGCACGATTGGGAGGCAAATGCGGAAGGCACATTCGCGCGGATCGTTCTGCTCGACCAATTCCCTCGCAACATGTTTCGCGGTTCCGCTGCGGCGTTCGCCACCGATGCTTTGGCGCGCGAGACCGCAAACAGCGCGATTGCCAAGGGCTATGATGTGCAAGCGCCCAGCGCCATCCGGCATTTCTTCTATCTGCCGCTCATGCACTCGGAAGACTTGTCGGACCAAGACCGCTGCGTGGCGTTGATCGCCGAGCGCTGCGGCACGGAGCATTATTCTTATGCCCATGCCCTGGCGCATCGCGATGTGATCCGCCGCTTTGGCCGGTTTCCGGGGCGCAACGCCGCGCTCGGCCGGAGTTCCACCGCGGAAGAAACCGGGTATTTGGCGGCCCATTCGGGTGCGCCTTAACGCGGCCGTTACCCTTGGCAAGGCTTAATCACGGACATGAGTCCGGAAGAAACCTGCCGCCTCGCCGCGGAACTATCGGAGAAATACGGTGACATGGCCGTGCGCGTCGCCGCGCGCGCCATCATGACCTATGAATCCGAAGGCCTCACCCACCGGGCCACTTTGTGGCGGGCACTCAGCGCGATTTTGGGCGACATCGCCGCGCACCGGCTCGATCCCAAAGGCCACATCGTCATTCATTGATTTTGCCGCCTTGCGCCTGACTGCCCGGCACCCGACACTCGGAGCGCAGGAGACAGCAATGCCGCTCGATTCGACGCTACAAGATTTGTTCAGGAGTATGCCCCAGTTGGCGAGTTTTCAGATGTGGGCGCTGTCGCCGGATCAGGCGCGCGGCGCCTTCAAGAAGATGTGCCAGTTCGCGGGCGCGGAATCCGTTCCGATCGGCAAGATCACAAACGTGGATGTCCCCAGCGAAAGCGGTGATATTCCATTGCGCATTTACACGCCCGTCGCGGGCGGCGCGGAAGCCTTGCCCGGCATCGTATTCTATCACGGCGGCGGTTTCGTGATCGGCGATCTCGATTGCTATGACGGCGTGTGCCGCACGCTGGCGAATGAAAGCGGCTGCCGCGTCGTGTCGGTCGATTATCGCCTGGCGCCGGAGCATCCATTCCCGGCCGCAGTCGATGACGCCTTCGCCGCCCTGCAATGGATCGAGAAAAACGCAGCTTCCATCGGCATCGATGCCAACGCGCTTGCGGTGGCGGGCGATTCTGCCGGCGGCAATCTGGCGGCAGGCATGGCGCTGCTGGCGCGCGAGAAGGGCGGGCCGAAGATCGCTTTCCAGCTTCTGATCTATCCGGTGACTTCGTTCAGTGCCGATACGCGCTCGTCGCAGCAATTTGGTGCGGGCTATTTCCTCGACCTCGCAACGGTCGATTGGTTTCGCGGCCATTACATCCCAAAGGGCATGGACCACAACGATGTGAAGCTCTCGCCGCTGAACGCGGCAGATTTCACAGGGCTCCCGCCGGCTTATATCGTCACTGCGGGTTTTGAACCTTAACACGATGAAGGCGTTTACTACGCAGACAAGAAGAAAGCTGCGGGCGTTTCCATCCGTCACGTCGATTACCCCACGATGATCCACGGCTTCTTCAACATGCAGGGCTGGTTGCCGTTGGCGCGTGAGGCGATCGCGGCGGCAGCACTTGCCGCAAAAGCCGCGCTCACGCAAAGCTAGGTCCAAGCTTTAGGATTTCTCATATGGCGCACGCTGCGAAGGAAAAACCTTACCATCCCGCGCTGCGCGCGTTGCAGATTGAGCTTGTGAAATTGCAGCGCCGTCTGATTTCCGAAGGCGCGCGCGTATTGGTAATCATCGAGGGCCGTGATGGCGCCGGCAAAGACGGCACCATCAAGCGCCTGACCGGACATATGAGCCCGCGTGAGACACGCGTTTTCGCGCCGTCCAAGCCATCGGACCATCAGCTTACCGAATGGTACTTCGAGCGCTTCGTACCGCGCCTTCCCGGTGGCGGTGAATTCGTGGTGTTCAATCGCTCGTGGTACAACCGCGCGGGCGTCGAGCGCGTGATGGGCTATTGCACGAAGAAAGATTTGGATATTTTCTTCGACACCGTATGCGATTTTGAAAGGCTGCTGGTGCGCTCCGGTATCGAGATACGGAAATACTATCTCGACATTTCGAAGAAAGAACAGCAGAAGCGCCTGACCGAACGTAAGATCGATCCGCTCAAAACGTGGAAGACGTCACCGGTCGACGATGCGGCGCTGAAGAATTGGGACGCGTATACGGAAGCGCGCGACGACATGCTGCGCAAGACCAGCCACAAGCACGCGCCCTGGCACATCGTGCGTGCAAACGAGAAGAAAGCCGCGCGTATTGCCTTGATCGGCGATCTGCTCGACAGCTTCGATTACAAGGGCAAGGACAAGAAGTTGGTGAAGCCCGACCGCGGCATCGCATTCGAATGGGCGGAATCGAAGATGGGCGAATTGAGCTATTAGATTTGCCGCGTATTGATTTGGTTTTAAGCAGCGATCCGCGCGCGGATACCGGCTATCAGGAATAAGACACTGAAAAAGCAGTCTACGGCTTATCGCAAGCTTTACGTCGGCGCGTTGTTGGTCAAAGGCTTTGACGGTGCCGTCGAGTTGCTTCTCGGCGCCATCATCGCGATTGTGGGATCGTACACGCTCTACACATGGGCGATTGATATCACCACGCCCGAGCTTCTCTCGGAGCCGGATAGTCTTACCGCCTATGTCGTGCAACACGATCTCGACAATATCGCGAATGCCTCAACAGGCTTTGCCGAAATCTATCTGATCATCCACGGCGTCCTGAAGCTCACCATCGTGATAGCGCTGCTGCGGGAACAAAAATGGATTTTCCCGGTCGCGGCCGTGATCCTTTCCGGCTTCATTGCGTACATGATATACCGGTTGGCCCATCATTGGTCCGGCTGGCTTTGCGGGTTCGCACTGTTCGATCTTCTAACCCTGGCGCTTGTCGTCAACGAGTGGCGCGGTTCTTCCCGGAACCATTGAGCGATGCCCGTTGAATATGCTTCAAGCCCCGGAACTCGTGGAACTCAAGCTGCGTTTGACAGGGTGTTCCTCCTCGCCGCACCATCGGCAACACCCTTAGCGAATCCAACCTTGACCCTCGATCCCATCGAAACGCGCCCACACGCATTCCTGCTCGGCGGCGGGGAAATGGGCGCGCGCATCCGGGAGCACGATTGGGAGGCCTCGCCATTGGGGCTGCCAGAGGCGTGGCCGCCTGCGCTGAAAACTCTGGTGGGCGTTGTGCTGGCATCGGCCCAGCCCATGTTCCTGGCTTGGGGCCGCGACCGCACCTGGTTTTATAACGACGCCTTCATCCCGATCCTCGGCGCGAAACATCCCAATGCGTTGGGCGCACCCGCGATGGATGTGTGGGCTGAAGCGCGCGCCGATCTTGAGCCGTTATTCGCGCGCGTGTTCGCCGGTGGCGCGGTTCACATGGAAGACTTCGCACTCGCGCTCAATCGCAATGGCAAATTGGAAGAGGCGCATTTTTCGTTCTCCTACAATCCGGTGCAAAACGAAGCCGGTATCGTCGAAGGCCTGTTCGGCGTGTGCGTGGAAATCACGGGGCAGGTTCTGACCAATCGCGCGTTGGCCGTGGAGCACGAAAACTTTGCGCGGCTTTTCGAGCAAGTGCCCGCCTTCGTCGCGGTGCTGCGCGGGCCGGAGCATCGCATCGAATTGGTCAACCCGCGCTATCTCGAACTGGTGAACTATCGTTCTGTGGTGGGACGCACTGTGGCCGAGGCGCTGCCCGAGACGGCTGCCCAAGGCTATGTCGATATCTTGGATGGTGTGTTTCGCAGCGGGAAGACCTTTTTCATAAAGGGGTCGAAATACAAACCGCAGACGATGCAAGGCGACGCGGCGGGCGAGCGGACGGTCGATTTCGTCTATCAGCCCATCACCGGAACTGACGGCGCTGTCGTCGGCATCTTTGTGCACGGCGTCGATGTCACCGAGCGCACGGAAGCAGAAAAGTCTCTCCTCGCGTTGAACGAGAGTCTTGAGCAGCGGGTCGCCGAACGCACGGCGAGCTTGCAGAATATCGGAACGTTTTACACGCACTCGTCCGAATGCCACGCCGTGCTCGCCTTGCGTGATGATGGCACGTTTCAATACGACGAAATCAATCCCGCAACGCTGTCTCTGTATGGGATGACACGCGATCAGGTAATCGGCCACACGGTCGACGAACTCTTTGGTGCGGCAACTGCCAACGAACTCAACGGGCATTTGACGCAAGCTTTGGCGGCAGATGCGCCGCATCGTTATGTACGCGTGCAGGCGGGTGCCACGGTCGAAGCGATTGCCACGCCCATTCCAGCCGAGCCGGGGCAGATGCGGCGCTTGGCCGTGACCGCGCGCGATATTAGCGAACGGCAAAATCTGGAAGAGCAATTGCGCCAGGCCCAAAAGATGGAAGCCGTCGGCCAGCTGACCGGCGGCATCGCGCATGACTTCAACAATCTTCTCACCGGTATTTTGGGCAGCCTCGAACTTCTGGAAAAACGCTTAGGCGAGGGCCGGTACACCGGGCTTGAGCGCTATATCGGCGGCGCGAAGGATGCCTCGCGGCGCGCGGCGGCATTGACGCAAAGGCTGCTGGCGTTCTCCCGGCGGCAGACGCTCGATCCCCGTCCTGTTGACGCGAACAAGTTGATCGCGGGCATGGAAGATTTGATCCGGCGCAGCGTGGGGCCGAACGTCGATGTGGAAGTGGTTCAGGCGGGCGGCCTGTGGCTGACCAAAGTCGATGCGCCGCAACTGGAAAGCGCATTGCTGAATCTTTGCATCAACAGCCGCGATGCGATGGCGCCGAAGGGTGGCCGCCTCACGATTGAAACCGCGAACAAATGGTTGGATGAGCGCGCCGCGCGCGATCGCCAATTGCCGGCCGGGCAATATATTTCGGTGTGTGTCACGGATACCGGCACGGGCATGAAGCCGGAAGTGGTGGAGCGGGTGTTCGATCCGTTCTTCACCACCAAACCGTTGGGTGAGGGCACCGGCCTTGGCCTTTCCATGGTGCATGGATTTGTGCGCCAGTCCGGCGGCCAGGTGCGGATTTACTCCGAGATCGGCAAAGGGACCACGATGTGCCTCTATCTGCCGCGATATTTCGGCGATGTGGACGTTCATGAAGCGGAAGAAAAGCACAGCCTCGACACAGGCGCGGGAGAAACCGTTCTGGTGATCGATGACGAAGCTGCCATTCGCGAATTGATTGCCGAAGCGCTGCAAGATAACGGCTATGTCGTGCTGGAAGCGAAGGATGGCCCCAGTGGGCTTCGCATTTTGCAATCGGATGCGCGGATCGATCTTCTTGTTAGCGATGTGGGCTTGCCGGGCGGTTTGAATGGCCGTCAGGTGGCGGACGCCGCGCGCATCAAGCGCCCGCATTTGAAGGTGTTGTTCATCACCGGCTTTGCCGAGAACGCCGCAATTGGAAATGGGCATTTGGAAGCGGGCATGGAAGTGATCACCAAGCCGTTCACGATTTCGGCGTTGGCCGCCAAAGTTTACGAGCTGATCGAGAAATAGCTTCGGTGTCGCCCGGCGTTGCCTAAGGCTGCGTACAAAAATTCTCACCATGCAAGGCAGATTGAACTGTCGCGTCTAACCTGCCGCTTGAACCGCCGGAGGCAGGCTCGCGCCGGCGCGGAGCATGACGTGTTGAAGCTGCGTCAGGTCCACGTTCGGAATGTGGATCAAACAAAAATGCGACAGCTTTCCATCGTCACCCGTAACCGCAGCGGTTCCCGCTTCACCACAACAATCGCAAACAGGACGATCCATTTTTCTCTCCACCCGAAAAGCGCGTGGTTCTTTGACCACGCTGCCGTAGCTGCCGATCAGGCAGTTTCTCCGTAGGATTGTCATGGCCAAGCGCCTGACAGCCCCTCTGCCCAGCACATAGGCTAGGGCCGACCCGGCGGGGGCCCAATCACGCAGGGCCAAATCTTATTGTAGTATCTGATACTACAGAAATATCAGGCATCGCCTATACGGGCCGAAATCCTAGGGTTCCGTCAGCTCCGTCAGCAGCGCCTTCGCGCCGTAAACCTTATCCAACGCTTCGGTGATCGAAACGGTGGAGACCGACACGGTGCGGTTCGCAGCACCATCGTAGAAGAACTCGCCGCCGAGCGAGAGCAGATTGCCGTCAAACGCGGCGCCGATCACGTCACCTTTGGCATTCAACACCGGTGAGCCGGAATTGCCGCCGATGATGTCGTTGGTAGAGGTGAAGTTGAACACCGTGTTGGGGTTGAGCTTCGATTGCGCGGCAATCCAGCGCGGTGCGAGCTTGAACGGCTCCTTGCCGGTGGCGCGTGTGTAAAGCCCGCCAAATTGCGTGGTGGCCGCAATCGTCTTGCCGTTCTCGTTCCAGCCCGAAACCGCGCCATAGCTCAAGCGCAGCGAGAAACTGGCATCGGGATAGACGCTGGAGCCGTAGGCCGCGAAACGCGCCCACGCGATGCGTTCATTGGCGCGGTCTTCGGGACCGGACACGCGATCTTCATACGCCGCGCGTGCGGCGCGCGAAGTGGCATCGACTTTCCGCACATATTGGATCAGCGGATCGTCGGATGACGTGATGGCGGCTTCGCCACCCTCCCACAAAGCTTTGCGGAAGGTGGGATCGGCGAGCTTCGAGTCGCTGAGAGTGCGGGACAAATCTTCCGGGGATTCACGGCCCAAGAAAATTTTTGTTTCCGGTGCGTCGGCTGTGAGGTTTTCCCGCAGCTTGGAAAGCCAGAACTCGAGCTTCAACTGTTCGATATCGTGCTCGACGGCGGACGCATCGAGAAGCTGCTTCTCCACGAGGGGCAGGCGCGCATCGGCATATTCGCGCAGGCGCTGATCGTTGGGCTTGGCGCGCTCGGCCGCTGCGCGCACCAGAATGCGCGCATAGTGATACAATGTGGAATCCCACCCCGCGCGGGCTTCCAGCCAAAAATAGGCCGGGTAAAGTGCTGCCCGTTCGCGTTCGGCCGCGGCGACTTCGCTCCAAGGATCGCCGATGTCGGCGCTGAGTTTGGGATCGGCCTTCACCTTGGCCTGCAATTCGGCGTCGGCGCGGCGTTTGCCGTCGAACAATTTCGAATCCATAAGCGCGGCTTCTTCGCCGCGCATGGCTTTCAGCGCGTTTTCCAAGCCGAAGAGTTCATTCACGGCGATGCGGTCATGCTCAGCGCTTTCTTCGCCGAAGCGAATGATGCGGCCGCGCAATTCTGCTTCCGTCAACAGAAGAGACGGGCGCGAAACATCGCGCAATCCGGCGAGCTGGGTGGCGCTTAACAGCCGCGAGGTGCCGCCGGGATTGCCGGCCACGAACACCGGTTCGCCTTCTTTCGGAGTCTCTGTGCTCCATTTCAGATGGTTGGGTGTGCTTTCCGGTTTGCCGTTGTCATAGATGCGCAAAAACGACACGTCTTCGTCGTAGCGCGGGAAGCTGAAATTGTCGGGATCGCCGCCGAAGAATCCGGTGTCGAATTCCACCGCGAAGACAAGGCGCACATCGCTGTAACGCCGATAGACATAGAGCCAATATTGCCCGCCCTGATAGAGCGAGATCACCTGGCAGCGCTGGGCGGTTTCTTTGCCCGCACAACTGTCTTTCTCGAGTGCGGCCACAGCAGCATCGCGGGCACGCACGAAATCCGTGCCGTTCTTCCCCGAAGTTTTCGCGTTGATTGTGGCCGTCACATCGCTGCTGGAGAGCAGAATTTCCGCCTGCAATCCGGGGCAGAGCTTTTCGTCCGTCTTCGCCGCAGTGGAGAAACCGTCCTTCACGTAATCGTGGCCGTTACCGGACAAATCTTCCAAGCAATCCTGCACGCAATGGTGATTGGTCATCACCAAGCCTTGGCCGGAGACGAGTGAGGCCGAGCAACCCACCGAGAGCCGCACCGCCGCGCCGCGCACATGATCGAGCCACGCCTGATCGATAGTGACGCCGTATTTCGCTTTCACTGTAGCGGATGGGAAATTGTCGAATGTCCACATGCCTTCGTCGGCCAAAGCAGTTGATGTTGCCGCAGAGGCCAGGGCCAAGCTTGCGAGCAGGATTCCGAACAACGTCGTGAGGCGGGAAAGCATCCGGAATCCTTCGTTACAGAAGTTCGAGCGGGGTCTTGGCGGAAGGCGGTTTGAATGCGGCGTCGATGGACGCGAGGTCGGCTGCATCCAATTTCACGTCGAGCGCTTTCGCGTTGTCCTGCAAATGCTCGGCACTGGTCGCTTTTGGGATGACGATCATGTTCGGGTTTTGCAACAGCCACGCCAGCGCCACCGTGAAACGCGAGACGTTGTGCTTTGCGCCGATGTCCGTGAGCGCGCCGGAGGCGGGCAGGCGCCCCTGTTCCACGGGCGAGTAGGCCATGGCGGGGATGTGATGGCTTGCCATCCACGGGAGCAAATCCCACTCGGGCGAGCGGCGCTTCACGTTGTAGAGAATCTGGTTGGCGCAGCAGCCTTTGCCGCCCGGAGCCGCGTACAACTCTTTCATGTCGTCTGTGTCGAAATTCGACACGCCCCAATGGCGGATTTTTCCATCGTGCTTCAGAGTTTCAAACCCGGCGATGGTCTCGGCAATCGGCACATTACCCGGCCAGTGCAAAAGATAGAGATCGAGGCGATCGGTTTTCAGCCGCTTCAGGCTGCGCTCGCAGGCGGCGACCACACCGTTGCCGGTGGCATTCTGCGGATAGACTTTGCTGACCAGGAACACTTCATCGCGAAGTCCGGCGAGCGCCTCGCCGAGTAGCGTTTCGGTTTTGCCTTCGCCGTACATTTCCGCGGTGTCGATGAGGTTCATGCCCATATCGACCGCCATCCGCACGGCGGCAATTTCAGCGGCGCGCTTTTTGGGATGCTCCGCCATCTGCCACGTGCCCAGGCCGAGCTGCGGCACCTTCTCGCCGCCGGGCAATTCCACGAGCCGGTTTGTCATGGCCTCTCCTGTTGCATGAAGCGAAAACGCAAAACGCCGCGCGAGGGGCTTCCCCGCGCGGCGTTTTATTTTAAGCCCAGCCTGTGAGGCTGAATAGGCCTTACTGGCCAGACCTTACTGGAACGAGGCCGAGGCGTCGGAGAAGTTTACCGTCACATTCAGGCGGCCTTCATTGATCTGCCATTTGTGCACGTCCACCGTGCGCTCGCCGGCTACGACGGCCGGATCGGCGTTCGCGATCTTCAGGGCCTCTTCGTAATTCTTGGCGCGATACACGATCATGCCGAATTCGCGTTTGTCGTCCTTGTCGGACACGCCGCCGCCCATCACGCGCGTGCCGTCTTTTTCCTGCGCCACGTCGGAGGCCAGATGCGCCGCCCAGATCTTCGGGTCAACGGTTTCGCGCTTGCCGGGCAGGTCGTGTGTGAACATCACCCACAGCGGCTTGTCGAGCAGCTTCGGCTTCTTCGCTTCGCCCGCGGTTTGCGTGAAGGCGGGCGCGATGAAGCTGGTGGCGACGAGCATGGCGGCGAGAACGGCAGTCTTCGAAGGTTTGTTCATAGGGAGTCTCCTTAAGGGGCGTTTTGGTTTTCAGATTTGGTTTTGAGATTAACGCGATGCGATTTAGCTGTCGCCGTTGCCGGGGCGTGGCAGATCGAGCGGCGGCGGCGGCGCTGCCGGATACAGGCGCTGTTTCACGAGCACGCGCTGTTCCGGCTTGGCTTGGTTCACATCCACCGTGAAGGCTTCGCCCGGTTTGCCGGGGGGCAGCGCTTGACAGGCGGCAAGGCCACGCGCGCGCGCCGGGCTCTCCACCCATTGGCAGAAATTGCCCGAGGCATCGAAGAACCAGCGGCCGGTGCTCACGCCATATTCTTGGTATGAGCCGTCGGCGTTGATCCAGGTCTTGCCGGGTGCGGTGTCGGCAGCACTCGCATCGCGCAGGTTCATGTTGGTCCAACCTGCGAGCTGCGCCTTCGTGGGGCGATTGTCCTTCGGCGCATTCGCGGGCTTCTTGAACTTCAGGATGAAGATGTCGACGTTCTTCGACACTTGCGCCGCTTCGTCATCGACTTTGCGCGTGTGGTCGTCCTTCGCGTTGGCGAGCAGATTGCTTTCGCCCGCGAATTCGAAACCGGCAGCGATCAGTTCGGCCTTCACAGCTTCCTTGTCGACGCGATGCCAGGCTTCATTCTGCGTGAAGGCTTTGCCGGGCTCGGACGCATAATCGGCGATGGCCAGCGTGCCGCCCGGTTTGATGCCGGCATAAAGGACTTTGAGGAATTCAGGCATCGGCGTGCCGTAATCCCAAGTGCGCAAGGAATGCCAATGGCCGAAGCTGAACACGACGTCGAGCTGTTCGGGCACCGAGAATTTCCCGCCGACATTCCACACCACGCCGAGGTTGCGATAGCTCGATGAGTTCTGCGTATCCAAAGCTTCGTCGATACCGTTAAAACGCGAGTCGCCGATCAGCGTTTGCTGCGGACGCAATTTGGCGCTGTAACCGAGGCTGGGCGACGTGATCTCGCCGGATTCGCATCCCGGATTCAGCGGGTAGCAGCCGAGCTGCGGTATGAAGGTGTAGACCGAACCTTTCGGCCCGACACTCTTCGACAGAAGGCGCGACCAATACATGTGATAGGGCATCAGGTCGGCGACTTTGTCGCCCGGCTTCACGCCGACATAGGCCAGCACATCCGCAGGCTTCAACACCGGATCGTTCCACACGTCATGCGGTGGACGCGCCCAATCGGCGACGGCCGCGTTGATGGCGGGTGATGCGCCCTTCACGGCGGCGGTGGGCGCAATGCCCTGCTTCTTCAGATTGCCGGTGTCGGCGTTTTGCGCCGAGGCGGGCAGGGCGAACAGCGCGCCGCACAGAAGCGACGCCGCACAACCGCCCAAAAGGATCTTCTTCAACATAGGTCCTCACTTCCGGTGCTTGCGCGCCGGTGAAAAATGAATGGGCTTAGTAGCGGATGCGGTCCTTCGGCTCCGCAGGCGGCAAGTCGTAAGGCGGCTGCAGCGGATAGTGATGGACATCGGAAAGCGAGTTCAGGTTTTTCCGGCCGAACCCGGCATCCGTGTACCATTTGTCGCCGTACTTATGAGATTCCCAGGCGTGGCAGCCGAGCGAGCCGCGCACCCAATCGGGATACTCGTTCCACAAGCAGAACTGGCCGGTGGCATCGAAGAACCAGCGGCCCGACCAGTTACGCGGTCCGCGCCATTCTTGATACGTGCCGTCTTTGTTGAACCAGATCATGGCGAACACGCCGTTCTGCCAATCGCCGGTTTCGGAGATTTGCATGCGCTGGTCTTTCGGCGCGCTCATCGGCTTCTTGAACTTCAGCACGAACATGTCGACGTCTTTGGCGCTCGCACCTTCCGCGACACGGCTTGTGTGGTTGTCTTTCGCGTTGGCGTACATGTTGCTCTCAGTGACGAATTCGAAGCCGGCTTTCACAAGCTGTGCCTTTACCGCTTCCTTATCGACGCGATGCAGCGTGTCGGCATCTTGGAAACCGCGGCCTGGGGCGGAGGCATAATCGGCAACGATCAGCACGCCGCCGCGCTGCACGCCCGCGAACAGCAGCGGCAGGAACTTGTCCATCGGCGTCGAGTAATCCCACGTGTACCAATCGTGCCAGCCGCCGAAGCTCATCGCGACATCGGCTTGTTCCGGCACGCTGAACTGGCCGTTCACATTCCAAATGACGGCGAGGTTGCGGCCGTAATCCCAGAGGTTCTGCGTCTCCAGCGCCTTGTCGATGCCGTTGCTGCGGGGATCGCCCAGCAGGCCTTGCACGGGAAGATCGCCATAACCCACGCTGGTCGAGGTCGGATCGCTCGGCGTGCAGCCCGGATGTGCCGGGCGGCAGCCGATCTGCGGCACGAACGGATAGACATAGCCTTTGAGGCCGACGGTCTTGGCGAACAGGCGCGACCAATAGAGATCGTGTGGCGTGATATCCACGATCTTGTCGCCGACTTTGACGCCGCTGAGCTGCAGCATTTCGGAGGGCTTGTTGTACGGGTCGGCCCACACATCCTGAGGGAAGCGCGACCAACTCGTGACGCCTTGATAAATGAAGTCGGGCTCGCCCGGCTTTTGCGCGGGCGGGATTATGCCCACCGCGTTCGGGCCATAGAGCGGACGGCCTTGCGCATCCACCGCGCGGGCGCCGCCATCGTTCGGCGCGTCTTGCGCCTGCGCGAAACCGGCCAGACTGACGGCGAGGCTCGCGCAGAGAAGCGCGGCAGAACCGGCTTTCTTCCAAGATATGCTGTTCATGCTGTCTCCGAAAAACATGCGTGCGGATGATGCTTAGAAAAACGTCCGGGGGAGCTTCCCCGGACGTTGATTACATTATTGCGCGGCGTCGCCCTCGCCGGTGTACGGCAGTTTCGGCGGCGGAGGCGGCTGCGGCTTGAACAAGAACACGTTGCGCAGCGTGCGTTGCGCCGGCTTGCCATTGGTTTCCTGCATCCAGGTGTCACCCACTTTGTGCGGGGCCCAAGCATAACAGCCGACGAAATCGCGTGCGGCGGCCGGGGCTTCTGTCTGCATGCAGAAATTGCCCGAAGCGTCGAAGAACCAGCTGCCCTGGCTGACGCCCTGCTGATTGTATGAACCATCGGCATTGATCCAGATGCCGCCGGCCGTCTCAGGCTTCGTGTCGGCGTGGATGAAGCTTGTGTTCATCCAGCCCGCATATTGTTGCGGCGTCGGGCGATTGTCCTTCGGCGCATTGGCGGGCTTGCTGAATTTCAGCAGGAACATGTCGTTGTCGGGACGCGGCTTCATATCGTCGTCGCGCACGCGGCGCGAGTGCGGATCTTCCGGCTTCGCCAGAACATTGCTCTCCGCCACGAAGGTGAAACCGGCGGCAACCAATTCCTGCTTCACCGCTTCTTTGTCGGAGCGGCGCATCAACTCGTTGTCTTTGAAGCCTGAGCCGGGTTTCGCGGCATAGTCCGCGATCACCAGCGTGCCGCCGGGCTTAATGCCCGCATATAGCAGCTTGAGGAATTGCTGCATCGGCGTTGAGTAATCCCACGTGGTCAGCTTGTGCCATTGGCCGAAGCTGAACACGACATCGGCTTGGGTGGGCAGCGAGAACTGCCCGCCGACATTCCAGATCACGCGCGTGTTGTGTCCGAACGCCTTCACATCTTCGAGGCTGCGCGCCTCTTCGATGCCGTTGAAGGTGTTCTGGCCGATCAGCGTTTGCTGGGGACGCACATCGGTGCCGAAGCCCAATTGATCGGAAGTGATCGTGGCCGAAGCGCAACCGCCGACAATGAGCGGATTGCATCCCAATTGCGGCACGAAGGCATAGACTTGGCCCTTCGCGCCCGCGATCAGCGACAGCATTTTCGTCCAGTACGTATAGGCCGGAATGAAATCGACGATGGTGTCGCCCGGTTTCACGCCCGCGAAGGTGAGAACCTCGGCGGGCTTATAGATGGCATCGTTCCACACGTCTTGCGGCGTGCGTTTGAGCGAAGCCACGGCGGCGTTCACCGCCGGTGTTGCGCTCGCCAACGGTGCGGCTGGTTTGACGCCGGGGCCGGTGCCGAAGGTTTGTGCGATGGCGGAAGTGCTGAGCGCCGTGCAGAGAAGCAGGGCGGCAACGCGGAATTGTGTTTTGCGAAGCATATCTCTCTCCATCACGCTCAATTGTGCGACCGATTGGGCGTCGGCGGTTCCGGCGGCGACCAAATGGGTTGCGCCGGATAGAGATGATCTTTGATCAACCACCCGGGATGCGGATCGCCGTCTTTCACGCCCGCCATCCAATGATCGCCGAATTTGCGGCCCGACGAATATTCATGACAGCCGACAAGGCCGCGTACGAAGGCCGGATATTCGTTCCACAAGCACATGTTGCCCGAGGCATTGAAGTACCAACGGCCCTGCCAATTGCGCGAGCCGCGGAATTCTTCGTAGGTGCCGTCGGAATTCGACCAAGTGTAATTGTAGTTGCCGTCGATCCAATCGCCGGCTTCGCTCAGTTTCGGGCGCTGCGGCAACGGGCCGTTCATCGGCTTCTTGAACTTCAGGATGAACATATCCGTGTGTTCGGGAACGGTGTCGTTCTCCACGCGGCTTTTGTGATCGTCTTCCGGTTTCGCAAGCAGATTGCTCTCGCCCACGAATTCAAATCCGGCGGCAATCAATTCCGCCTTCACGGTTTCCTTGTCCACGCGGTGCAGCGAGTCCGCCACCGTCCAACCCTTGCCGGGCTCGGACGCATAGTCGGCCACGACAAGCGTTCCGCCCTGCTGCATGCCGAGCAGCACGATCGGCAGGAACGTCTTCATGTTCACGCCGTAATCCCAGGTCTCCAGATCGTGCCAGTGGCCGAAGCTGAACACTTCGTCGACCTGTTCGGGCAGCGAGAATTGTCCCGCCACGTCCCAGATCACGCTCATGTTCTTGTTGAACTCGGTGATGTTCTGCGTTTCCAGCGCATCATCGATGCCATTGCTGCGCGGATCGCCCAGCGAGCTGGCCTGCGTGCGTGCGTGCAGCGCATAGCCGACGCTGGTGGAGATCGGCAGTCCGGCAAAGCACGTCGAGCGCGACGGGCGGCAGCCGATCTGCGGAATGAACGGATAGACATAACCCTTGGTGTCGACGACGCGCGAGAACAGACGCGACCAATAGAGTTTGCCCGGAATGAGATCGACGATCTTGTCGCCCGGCTTCACGCCGACATATTGCGCGACAAGCTGCGGCTTCATCACCGGATCGGCCCACACATCGGGCGGCAGGCGGTGCCAATCGGCGACGGCCTTATTGAGATAGTCCGGCACGCCCTTCACAGGCGTGGGAACCGGAAGCAGTGGCGGCAGGTTCGTCACGTCGCGGCCGCGATAATCGTTCTCCGGAATGTTCGGATCGATACGCGGATCGAGCGGTGGCTTTGCGGCTGCGTCGGCAGCTTTCGCTGGCGCGTTTGTCGTGTTCTGTGCGGATGCCACCGAAAACGTGGCGCCGCAAACCAACAGCGCCAAACTGGCGCTCAGGAGCTTCTGGCTTTTCATCATTCCTCCCAGGGGGCGTTGCGCCGGCCTTTGGTGAAACAGGCACGTGCGCAATTCGCGGAGGCATTGCTAGGGGAGCGAAGGATAAGAGGCAAGCGCGCGCTCAAGGACCAATGGTCTCAAGCCGATAGGCGCTTCATGGCGCAGTGCAACATGCGCGAAAAACACAGAATCAAAAAAGTGGAAAGATTCCAGCCAGTGTTGGCGGCGGTTTGGACGAAAACGCCGACAGCGGTTTGGACGGAACAACGGGTTCGATGGACGAGCCGGTTCGATGGAAGAGGTGGCGACTCCGGGGTGACTCGAACACCCGGCCCACAGTTTAGGAAACTGTTGCTCTATCCAACTGAGCTACGGGGACACGCCGAAGAACCAATACAGGCCGAAGCGCGATTTCATCGCTGGCCGGTGAATCCTGCTTCTTGCTCTTGCTCCTGCTCTTGCTCTTGCTCTAAAAAAATCAGACCGATCAGTCGGATCCGACCAATCCGTCCGATTTCCATTGGGC
>CAIYRG010000407.1 GCA_903928515.1 uncultured Alphaproteobacteria bacterium
GGCATTCTCGAAGGCCAGCGTGAATTTGTATCGGGAAAGGAATTGCAGCTTGCCCGCCAGCCGGTTGGGCAAGCGCGGCACGCACCAGCCGTTCATGTTGTTCAAGCACGGACCGGCAGCATCGACGCGCTTGTAGGCGTTGAAAATCTCAAACAGCCGGTTACGGAACGCGATGGGCTGCGAATAGACGAAATTCGCAAAGCCGGTTTTCTCAGCCGCGATCTTTTCCCAATCGGTTTGGCCCGAGCGCACGAGCTGCTCGGGGCTATGGTCCCAACCGCGGTTCTCATAGACCCACAGCGGCAAGCGCAGATGGTTGGGATGATCGGTGAGCGTGGAAAACGTGATGGCGAATTCGCACTGATCCATCGCCGGTTCGTAATTCTCGCCGGTGAAGAACACGCGCATGTAATTGCCTGGCGGAATCCGCACTTCCGGGGATTCAAAGCGCTGATCGGCATAGAAGCGGTATTGCGGCGAGAACGCGGAATAGAAAACGACTTCCGGCTCCTTGGAGAGCACGAGATCGTATTTCTCGAAGAGATACGGGAAATAGCCCTTGAAGACCGAGGGCGTGAAGCCTTCCCAGAAATAGGCGAATGCGATGCGGATTTGCGGCTTCATGAATCCCCCAGGCCCAAATTAGCGCCTCGCAGGCACCCCGTCACGCCGCTTTGGCGATGCGGGCGAGCTGCGTCATCAGCGCCTCCGCGCCTTTCATGCGCTGCTCGGGCTCGTCCCATTTGCGCATGACGACGATCTTTTGATCGGGACGCACCTTCATGTGGCCGGAATGCTCTGTGATGAGCTTGATCAGCGCGCCCGGATTGGGGAAGGCATTGTTGCGGAAGGTGACAGTGGCGCCTTTCGGACCCGCGTCGATCTTCTCGACATGGGCGATGCGGCATAGCGCCTTGATGGCGACCACCTTCAGCAGCGTTTCCACCTCGGGCGGCAGCGACCCGAAACGGTCGATCAATTCCACCGCGAAATCCTCGATGCCCTTCTTGTCTTCCAGATCGCCCAGGCGGCGGTACAGCGCCATGCGGACATTCAGATCGGGGACGTAGTTCTCCGGGATGAGAACCGAAGCGCCTATGTTGATCTGCGGCGACCACATCTCCTCGCTCTGCTCCTCGCCACCCGCGCGCAAGGAAGCCACCGCCTCCTCCAGCATGTGCTGGTACAGCTCGATACCGACTTCCTTGACGTGGCCCGATTGCTCCTCGCCCAGCAGGTTGCCGGCACCACGAATATCCATGTCGTGGCTTGCGACCGCGAAGCCCGCGCCAAGATTGTCGAGCGATTGCAGAACCTGCAGGCGCCGCTCAGCGGTTTCGGTGAGCTTCTTATCGATGGGTGTCGTGAGATAGGCGTATGCGCGCTGCTTCGAGCGGCCGACTCGGCCGCGCAATTGATACAGTTGCGACAGGCCGAAGCGATCCGCGCGGTGGACGATCAGCGTGTTCGCGGTGGGAACATCCAGGCCGCTTTCCACGATGTTCGTGGAGAGCAGCACGTCGATCTTGCCGTCATAGAACGACGTCATCACATCTTCGAGATGCGTCGCGGCCATCTGGCCGTGGGCGACAGATGTCTTCACTTCCGGAACGGTTTCTTTCAGAAATTCCTCGGCCTCGCGCAAATCCGAAATGCGCGGCACCACATAGAAGCTTTGGCCGCCGCGATAATGCTCGCGCAGCAATGCTTCGCGGATGGTGAGCGGATCGAACGGCGTAATATAGGTGCGCACCGCCAAGCGATCGATCGGCGCGGTGGTGATGAGCGAAAGATCGCGTACGCCCGACAGCGCCAATTGCAGCGTGCGCGGAATCGGCGTTGCGGTGAGCGTGAGCACATGCACGTCCGCCTTCATCGCCTTCAAGCGCTCTTTGTGAGACACGCCGAAATGCTGCTCCTCGTCCACGATGACGAGGCCAAGGCGGGGAAGTTTGATGCTGGGCGCGAGCAGCGCATGCGTGCCGATCACGACATCCATCTTGCCCTCGGCCATCTCGGCTTTGATGAGCTTGGCGTCTTTGGGCGAGGTGAAGCGCGAGAGTTGCGCGATGCGGATGGGCCAGCCCGCGAAGCGCGTCGAGAAGGTGCGGTAATGCTGGCGCGCCAGCAGCGTAGTGGGCACGACCACGGCCA
>CAIYRG010000408.1 GCA_903928515.1 uncultured Alphaproteobacteria bacterium
AGGCACGCCCATCGATTATCTCGATTTCGCCTCGCCCGAATCCGGCCTGGGCTCCAAGATCGGCCTGGACGCCACCGACAAATGGGAGCCCGAGGTGAAGCGCGAATGGGGCAAGGAAATCCGCATGAGCGACGAGGTGGTGAAGGCTGTCTCCGAGAAATGGGCCAAGCTCGGCCTGCCTGGCTCCGGAAAATCCATCTGGAAATAATTTCCTTAGGGGTTTGCGCCGGGCTATAGCCTGACAATTCGGCGAGCCGCCCTATATTACCCAGCAGACACGCCCTCCCGCCTGAGAGAGTTCCCCATTTCCATGCCCAAGCTTCCCGATCCCGCCGCCGCCGAACGCCTTGATCGCCTGGTGAAAGCCGCGAAGAGGGCCGGCGCCGATGCCGCCGATGCCATCGAGTTCAAGAACGTCTCGGTCGGTCTGTCATACCGCTTGGGCAATCTCGAAGATGTCGAGCGCGCCGAATCCTCCGATCTCGGCTTGCGCGTGTTCATCGGCCAGCAGATCGCATTCGTGTCCTCCACCGATTTCTCCGAACGCGGCTTGGCCGCTTTGCCTGAACGCGCCGTCGCCATGGCGAAGCTCGCACCGGAAGACAAATACGCAGGCCTCGCCCCCGCCGATTTGCTCGCGCGCGATTGGCCCGATGTGGAGATCGACGATCCGAACGAGCCTTCCACTGAAACGTTGGTGGAACAGGCACGCTCGGCGGAAGCCGCCGCGATGGCGGTGAAGGGTGTCACCAATTCGGAAGGCGGTGGCGCGAATTACGGCCGCACCATGGTGACGCTGGCAACATCGGAAGGCTTCCTCGGCGGGTACGCCGGAACCAGCCGCAGCATCTCGGCCTCGGTGATCGCCGGACAAGATGATTTGATGGAGCGCGATTACGACTACACAAGCGCGCGCTTCGCCGCCGATTTGGAATCGCCTGAGGCCATCGGCAAGAGCGCCGGTGAGCGCGCCGTGAGACGCCTCAATCCGCGCAAAGAGAAAACGCAATCGGTGCCGGTGATCTTCGATCCGCGCGTGTCATCCAGCCTGATCGGACATTTCGCGGGCGCGATTTCGGGCTCCTCCATCGCGCGCGGCGTATCGTTCCTCAAAGACAAGATGGGCGAAGAAGTCTTCTCCTCGAACATCACCATCGTGGACGATCCGCATCGCAAGCGTGGGCTTCGCTCCAAGCCGTTCGACGGCGAAGGCATCGCCAACAAGCGCATGGTGCTGATCGATAAGGGCCGCCTCACCACATGGCTGCTCGACACCGCCAGCGCCCGGCAACTCGGCTTAAAGCCGACAGGCCATGGCGCGCGCGGCACCGGCGGCCCGCCGGGCCCTTCGGTCAGCAATATGTATTGCGAAGCCGGAACGTTGAGCCCAGAAGAATTGATGGCCGATATCAAATCGGGCTTCTACGTCACCGAATTGATCGGCATGGGCGTGAACGGCGTAACGGGCGATTATTCGCGCGGTGCGGCCGGCTTCTGGATCGAGAATGGCAAGATCACCTATCCGGTGAGCGAGATCACCATCGCGAGCAATCTCAAAGATATGTATCGCAATATCACGCCCGCCAACGATCTCAAATTCCGCCAGGGCACCAACGCGCCGACGCTGCGCGTCGAAGGTGTGACGATTGCCGGCGCCTGAGACCCAAAATCACAACGACACCGCGCTGCTTGTCGAAGCAGTTCGCGGTGGCGGCGAGATTGCGCGCTCGTTCTTCAAGGGCGCGTACAAATCCTGGTCGAAAAGCGAAGGCAGTCCCGTTACCGAAGCCGATATCGCGGTGGACGATTTCCTGAAAGCCAAACTGCGCGCCGCACGCCCCGATTACGGCTGGCTATCGGAAGAAACCGAAGACAATGACGAGCGCCTATCGCGTTCGCACATCTTCGTGGTCGATCCCATCGACGGCACGCGCGCCTTCGTAAAAGGTCTTCCCGAATTTACCGTGGTCGCGGCCGTCATCGCCGATGGCCGCCCGGTGTCAGCCGCGATCTACAATCCCGCCACCGACGATATGTTCCAAGCAACGTTGGACCACGGCGCACACCGCAACGGAGAGCGTATGCAGGTGAGCACGCGGCCCGATTTTCACGAGGCGCGTATTCTGGGCGGCAAACGCTTCTTCGAGCGGCCCGAATGGAATCCGCCCTTCCCTCCCACGATGAGCGTCGATCAACTCGGCTCCATCGCCTATCGCATGTCGCTGGTGGGAACCGGCGCTTACGACGCCATGGTGTCGGTGACGCCGAAATACGATTGGGACGTGTCGGCGGGCGATCTGATCGTGCGCGAAGCGGGCGGCGTCGTTTCAGCGCATGACGGCTCGGCCCTGCTCTACAACCAGAAAACACCTTTGCAAAAAAGC
>CAIYRG010000409.1 GCA_903928515.1 uncultured Alphaproteobacteria bacterium
CATGGACACGCCCGGCCATGTCGACTTCGCCTATGAAGTCTCGCGCTGCCTGGCCGCCTGCGAAGGCGCCATTCTGGTGGTGGACGCCAGCCAGGGCGTGGAAGCCCAGACGCTCGCCAATGTCTATCAGGCCATCGACGCCAAGCTCGAAATCGTCCCCGTTCTGAACAAGATCGATCTTCCCGCCGCCGAGCCCGATCGCGTGCGCCAGCAGATCGAAGACGTGATCGGCATCGACGCCTCCGAAGCCGTGCTGATTTCCGCCAAGACCGGACTGAATATCGAAGGCGTGCTGGAAGCGGTGGTCAACCGCCTGCCCCCGCCCAAGGGCAATGCCGATGCGCCGCTGAAGGCGTTGCTGGTCGATAGCTGGTACGACGCCTATCTCGGCGTCGTCGTGCTCGTGCGCATCGTCGATGGCGAGCTGAAGCGCGGCACCAAGGTCCGCATGCTGCACACCGATGCGGTGTATCAGGTCGAACGCGTTGGCGTGTTCACGCCCAAGCAGGAAACCGTGGAGCGCCTCGGCCCCGGCGAAATCGGCTTCATCACCGCCGCCATCAAGCAGGTGGCCGACACGCAAGTCGGCGACACCATCGTCGATGACCGCAACACCACCGCCACGCCCCTGCCCGGCTTCAAGCCCGTGCAGCAAGTCGTGTTCTGCGGCCTGTTCCCCGTGGACGCCGCCGAGTTCGACAATCTGCGTGAAGCGTTGGGCAAGCTGCATCTCAACGATGCGAGCTTCACCTATGAAACGGAAAGCTCGGCCGCGTTGGGCTTCGGCTTCCGCTGCGGCTTCTTAGGCCTGCTGCATCTGGAAATCCTCCGCGAGCGTCTGGATCGCGAATTCAACATCGATCTGATCACCACCGCACCGTCGGTGATCTATCACATCCACATGAACGACGGTTCGGTGAAGGAGCTTCACAACCCCGCCGACATGCCCGACGCCACCTATGTCGATTTCATCGAAGAGCCGTGGATCAAGGCCACGATCCTCGTGCCCGACGAACATCTCGGCGCGGTGCTGAAATTGTGTGAAGACCGACGCGGCCGCCAGATCGAACTCACCTATGCCGGCTCACGCGCGATGGTGGTCTACCATCTGCCGCTGAACGAAGTGGTGTTCGATTTCTACGACCGCCTGAAATCGGTCTCGCGCGGCTATGCCAGCTTCGATTATCACATCGACGGCTACGAGCAGGGCGAGCTGGTGAAGATGTCCATCCTCGTGAACAATGAGCCGGTGGATGCGCTCTCCATGATCGTGCATCGCACCCGCGCCGAAGCGCGTGGCCGCGGCATGTGCGAGAAGCTGAAAGAACTGATCCCGCGCCACCTGTTCCAAATCCCCATTCAGGCGGCGTTGGGCGGCAAGGTGATCGCGCGCGAAACCATTAGCGCGATGCGCAAGGACGTGACGGCCAAGTGCTATGGCGGCGACATCAGCCGTAAGCGCAAACTTCTGGACAAGCAGAAGGAAGGCAAAAAGAAGATGCGCCAGTTCGGCAAGGTGGACATTCCGCAGGAAGCCTTCATCGCCGCGCTGAAAATGGATAACGATTAAATCCATGCAGCGGCCCTTCGCACCGGACGCCGCTGTCGAAGAGCATTACGAGTTTCATGCCATCGAAGACGGCGAGGAGAAGCACGGGCATATCGTTCGTGCGTGCATCATCGCCGTACTTGGCATTGGGCTGACGACAATAGCACTTCTGGAACCCGCCGATCACGGCCTGCCGAAGAACGACAATCTTGTGCCGGTGTCCGGCCGGCTCATGTCTCACACGGGCTTCGACAATAATAATTATCCCAGAGCTACGTCTTTTCGCATCGCTCAAATATCGTTCTTTCTCGACGGCCACCGCGAGAAATTTTCTTACTTTGGCAGGATGGGCGCACCGTTCATGGTGCAAAAGCAATTGTGCGACGGATGCATGGTCACCGTCTGGGCCGATGCAGCAGATCATTCTGCAAACCCCATTGCGTTTCAGATTGCCGTGAACGGCCGTGTCATCCGCAGCTACCAGGATGTGAAAACGGCCTGGATCGCCAGCAATCGCTATTCGAAATATTTCGCCGCCACATTCCTGCTATGCGCGATGGCCGTGAGTTTGCTGATTCTGACGTAATCCCAAAAATCGTCATGGCCGCCCACTGAGGCGCCCACCTATTCGGTGCGTGTCCGTGCGGCATCGATTTCGACGAAAATTCCTTTCCCTCAAAACCAAATCCGTCATTCCCGGCTGAGGCACCGCTGCCGCGCAGCGGCAAGGTTGCCGAGGGGAAGGGAATCCAGGTGCTTTAGAATTGACCCACGTGTTGTCACCGCCTGGGTCCCCTTCCCTCCGCGGCGTTTCTAAGGAGCTTCGCTCCCAGAAACGCTCGCGTCGCCGGGGATGACGGAGGTTCTTTAGCGAGCGGCGTTAAACTTGCGGCGGGCCTCTCCAGCCACTATCCCTCCC
>CAIYRG010000410.1 GCA_903928515.1 uncultured Alphaproteobacteria bacterium
ACCATTTCCACATCACCACCAGCGGCATGAATTACGCGCCGCAGCTCTTGATGAGCATTCAGGTGGTGGGCGTAGACCGCATTCTCTTCGCGGCAGACTGGCCGTTCGAGAAGCAGAAGGAAGACGGCACCGACGCGATGGACGCCATCTCGCTATCGCCCGACGACAAGAAGAAAATCTACCAGACCAACGCCGAGCGCGTTTTCAAGCTTTAAGCGGCGAACTTCCAACGACGAAAAGGTGGGCACCATGACGCGCACGCTCTTCACCAATGTGCGGATTTTCGATGGCCATGGCACTGCGCCCTTTCCGGGCGAAGTGCTGGTCGAAGGCAATCGCATTACGAGCCTCGCCAAAGGCGCGGAGCATCTGGATGCCACCGGCGCTGAGATCGTCGATGGCGGCGGCAATGTGCTGATGCCGGGCATGGCGCTGTGCCATTGCCATCTCACGTTCCCGGTGGCGGTGGATCGCAAGCCCAAAGGTGGTGAAACCTTCCTGCAGCGTAGGATGCCGGTGGAGAAGCAAACGCTGATCGCCGCGCACAACGCCAAGGTCGTGATGGATTACGGTTTCACCAGTGCCTATTCGGCCGGCGGCGCCACCTATTCGTTGGAAGCAAATTTGCGCGACGAGATCAACGAGGGTTGGATTCCCGGCCCCCGTTTGATCGCGGCCGGAACAGAGTCAGTAAACGACGCCAACGATCCCGGCGTGCGCCAATCCGATAGCGTCGCGGCCGTGCGCGCTTACATTGAAAAGACGGCACAGGCCGGCGCGGATTCGGTGAAGTTCATTCTCTCCGGGCCGGGCTTCCAGGTGCATGAAGACAATCTGCCGATGTATGCCGACGAGCAATTGGCGGAAGCGCAGAAGGTCGCGCTTGAGAAAAACGTCTGGCTCACCGGCCATGCGCGGCCCACGGTCGCCATCAAGCAGGCGTTGAAATACGGCTTTCGCGTGCTCTATCACGCCGATCAGCTCGATGAAGAAGCGCTCGACATGATGGAAGCGCGCAACAGCGAAATCTTCGTTGGCCCGACGCTGGCGTGGTCCATCGAGAAGTTCGAGCACCCGCGCTGGTCAAAGGAAGATCGCGATTTCGCGGAAAGCCAGCTCGAGAATTACAAGAACAACATCGACCGCATGCGCGCCCGTGGCGTGCGCGTGATGCCCGATGGCGATTATGGTTTTGCCATCATCCCGCACGGCGAGAACGCGCGCGATCTCGAAGGCTTCGTCAAATATATGGGGCGCGATGCGGCCGATGTGCTGATGTCTGTCACCAAATGGGGCGGCGAGTTGATGGGCATGGGAAGCGAACTGGGTCTCGTGAAAGAGGGCCATCTCGCCGATCTGTTGCTGATCAACGGTGATCCGACCCAGAACATCTCGTTGTTGCGTGATGCCGCCAACTTCTTGATGGTGATGAAGGACGGCCAGTATCACAAGAAGCCGGAAGACCTAGCGCACGCCGCACGGCGCGCCGCCGAATAGGGTTCGCATGATCGTTCCGTTGACGGTCGCCTGCGTGTTCTTCATGCAGGCGCTCGACTCTTTAATCTTGGCGACTGCGTTGCCCGCCATCGCGTCTTCGCTGCACGAAGATCCGATCCGGCTCAATCTCGCGATCACATCCTATATGGTGAGCCAAGCCGTGTTCGTGTCGGCCAGCGGCTGGCTCACGGATCGGTTCGGCGGCAGACGTGTATTCTTGGCCGCCATCGTCATCTTCACGAGCGGCTCCATCGCCTGCGGCCTGTCGCAGAACATCGACCAATTGGTCCTCTCGCGCATCGTGCAGGGCATGGGCGGCGCGATCATGGGCCCCGTCGGGCAGTTGATTGTGCTGCGTTCCATGCCCAAGGCGCAGATGCTGCGCGCGATGAATTACATCTTCATGCCCGGCATGTTGGGGCCCGTGCTGGGCGCGCCGCTGGGCGGGTTCATAGTCACGTATGCGTCGTGGCGGTGGATCTTTTTCGTCAACGTGCCGGTGGGCATCGTCGCGCTGTGCCTTGCCTTCGTTTACATCCACGAAACCGAGACGCGCGATGCCGGGCCGCTCGATTGGCGTGGCTTCGCGCTCGCTGCCATCGGTGTCTCAATGCTGATGTTCGGCTTTGAGAATCTGGGCCGCGATCTGCTGTCGCCAATAATTGTCGCCACGATTTTTGTCATTGGCATCATCGGCGTGTTGTTGTTGGTCCGCCATTCGCACCGCCATCCGCGTCCGCTTTTGGATATGAGCATCCCGAAGCTGCACACATGGCGCATCGCCAATTTCGGCTCATGGCCATTTCGTATTGGCATGGGTGCGCACATCTTGCTTATGCCGATGATGCTGCAGATCGGCTTTGGCCTCTCTGCGTTCGCCTCCGGCTCCATCACCTTCGCCAGCGCTTTTGGCATGTTGTTTATGCGCAGCATCTCCACGCCGATCATGCGCCGCTTCGGTTTCCGCAATGTGCTGATGGGCGCATCCATCATCGGCAGTCTGCTGTGCATGATACCGGTGATCTTCACGCCCACCACGTCGCACGTGTTTATTGCCTTCTGCCTGCTCATCATCGGCTTGGCGCGCTCGCTGTTTATCGCAGGGTTCGGTGCGTTGCGTTATGCCGATGTGCCCAATGAGCGCATGAGTGCGGCCACCACGCTCACCGCGATGGTCGATCAATTGGCGATCAGCTCTGGCGTCGCCATAGGTGCGCTGTTGCTGCATCTCACATTTCTGTGGCGGGGCGATGCGATGCTGGGCACCGCAGATTTTTATCCTGTTTTCGTGATTGTCAGTATTGTCTCGATCCTCGGCACGTTCTGCTTTTTGCCGCTCTCGCCGCATGCCGGCGCTAACGTCAGCGGCCATCGCCAAAGCGCGTCGGAAACGCAACCTACAACCGAATAAAAAAGGGCGGCACTGGGCCGCCCTTTTCCAAACACGGGAAGACCGCGCTTAGAGCGATGTCTTCAAGAAGTGCATCAAACGCGGCGCGACGATGGCGCAGGAGCTGGTCGGCTCGCTGATCTGCTCGCGGCCCCACCAGAAATGCGCGGCGTGCGGCAGTTGCAGCGCCGTCACCTGGAAGCGCGCCTGCTTTAGAACGTCCATGAAGTTCGCCGATTGCTCCGGGTTCACAGCATCGTCGAGGTGGCCCCAGATCAGCATCACCGGCATCTTGTTCTTCGAGAACTTCACGTGCCGGATCGGCGAGGCATCGTGATAGAGCTTCGGATCTTCGAACGGCGACTTGCCGAGATAGACTTCCGAATTGTTGCGCTCTGGGTTCAATTGCAGTTGGCGCTGCCAATGCTTGAACATGTCGAACGGGCCATACACCGGGATCAAGCACTTCACATCGGTGCTGACATTGGCGAAGGCATCATTCGGATAGGCGTTCTTGAACGTGTGATAGTCGTTGGCAAGCG
Organism: uncultured Alphaproteobacteria bacterium; assembly: GCA_903928515.1. GTDB lineage: Bacteria > Pseudomonadota > Alphaproteobacteria > Micropepsales > Micropepsaceae > CAIYRG01. Next base: position 3,430 of record CAIYRG010000410.1, read on the forward strand.
CGCCTAGGGCAGCGAGGTTGGCGCCGGCCGAGGTGCCGAGCAGGCCGATGCGCGCCGGATCAATCTTGAAGTCTTTCGCATTGCCGCGCACGAATTGGATACCGGCCAACACGTCGTTCACGGCTTCCGGGAACACCTTCTTGCCGCCTGCCGTCACGCGATACGTTACGGTGAACACCGCGTAGCCGCGCGCTGCGAGGTAGAAGCCCCATTGTTTGTGGCCCGCGGAATCGCACACGCGGAAGCCGCCGCCGGGGCAGGTCACGAGAGCGGGGAAGGGGCCGTCGCCCTTCGGCAAATACAGATCGCCCTTCAGTTCAACGCCGTCATGCGTCGCGTAGGTTACGCCTGGGCGAAAGTCGATATCGTCTTGTCCTGCCATGGTCGGGCCCTCTCTTGATGCGGTTTCGATGGGTGTTTTTGATTTTGTGTTTTTGGATAGAAGGACCGCTTGATTGCCCCACGGTCTTCGCGCGCGGACCTTATCAGGACGCTTCGTCTTTGGGGAAGGCCGTTCGCATTCCGCAGACGCGAAATGCCCCTGGTATATCAGGGACTTTAAGCGGTTGAGGTGCCGGCCAAAACCGTTGATGGTGTTGCGAATAACGATGAATACAGGGGGCCGCCATGACACAGCAGCGCTACAAGCGCATCGCCATCGAAGAAGCATTCAGCATTCCGGAAATTGCGGAGGCGAACCGCATTGTGGTGCCGCGCCGCGGGCCGCCTACGCCCGGATTTCTGCGCACCAATGAACGGTTGCTCGATCTCGGTGAGAACCGCATCAAGATCATGGATGAAGACGGCATCGCCGTGCAGCTCATCCATCTCACCGCACCGGGCGTGCAGAATCTTGAGGCGCAACAGGCCACCGAATTGGCGGCGCTCTCGAACGACCGCCTGGCGGAAGCCTGCCGCAAGAACCCAACGCGCTTCTACGGTTATGCCGCTTGCGCGCCGCAAGATCCGCAAGCTGCCGCGCAGGAATTGCAGCGTGGCATTCGCACGCTCGGCTTCAAAGGCGCGATCATCAATTCGCACACGGGCGGCGAATATCTCGACGATAAGAAGTTCTGGCCGATCCTGGAGGCCATCGAGGCGCTGGACGTGCCGCTCTATCTGCATCCGCGCGATCCGGCGCCGTCGATTGCGGGCGCGAATTTACCGGGCTTCCGCGTGGGTTGGGGGTTCGCGGTGGAATGCGGCACGCACATTCTGCGGCTGATGAATTCCGGTGTGTTCGACCAATTCCCGAAACTCAAACTTGTCGTCGGCCATATGGCCGAAGGTCTGCCGTTCTATCTGCCGCGCATGGACAACCGGTATTTGTGGGAAGTGGAAGCGGGCGGCCTGCCGAAATGGAAGCGCACACCATCCGAATATTTCAACGACCACATTTGGGTGTGCACCAGTGGCATGAACTATGCGCAACCGCTCGTGGCGACGCTGCAAACCGTGGGCGCGGACCGCATGCTGTTCGCGGTCGACTACCCGTATGAGGTCGGCGCCAGTTCGGTGAAGGCGATGGACGAGATGCCGATCTCGGAAATCGACAAGGAAAAGATCTATCACCTGAACACGGAAAAACTGTTCAAGCTTTGATGTTCTGGTGACGCGCGCTCGTTGATCAAGAATATGCACGGAGAATCCCCCTCCCCCCGCAAGGGGGAGGGGGATTTCGAGGTGATCTTTAAGCGTCGAAGCACGGCGAAATTCGGGCAGCCCTACTTCGCTCTGCCGCGCTCGATCACACCGCACACCACGCGATCGCCCGCGTCACCTGTCGGCTGCGTTTTGTAGTCGTCGGGCTTGGCGTGAATGACGATCGCCGAGCCGTCGGAATCGAACACGGTGGTCTGGCCGTCGGCGAGCGATATGCCCTTGTTGGTGATCATTGCTTTCAGATGGCCCGACGCATCCGCTGTCTGGTTGTCCATGTCGCCGGCGTGCATCGGCATTTCCGAATCCTTGCCGTGGGTCTTCATCATCGGATTGAAATGGCCGCCTGCGGTGGTGAATTTCATCGACGCGTCGCACTTGCCGGTTTCATGGATGTGCACGGCATGCGCGCCCGGCGTCAGCCCATTCACATCCAGCATGATCATCACGCCGTCGGCTGTTTGCTGGAACGTCGCGGTACCCAGCGGTTTCCCGTCCAACCCCATCAGGGAGGCGTGCGCATAGGACGCCATGTCATCGGTCGTAGTCTTTTCTGCAGCCTGCGCGGCGTAGGCAAAGCTCAGTCCGGCGGCCGCGAGAGCGAGGCCGGCAGCCGTGCCGAAAGTCGTTTTTTTCATAGTGTTGCTCCTGGGTTCCGGGCCGCTTGGTCGCGGGCCGCCGTGATTAACGTCAGAATACGATAAAATGCGCTGTCTTCCGGGATTTTTATTCACTGTAAAAGATTGTGGAATAATTGGGTCTTAGACGTTTGCGACATCCGTGCGTTTCCTTGCGCGACGGGAACTGGTATTTTGTGACGCTGGAGTCTCCCCTGAAAACGGGGAGGAAAGAAGGGGTTTCCATGGTTCGCCGCGCAATCTTTGCGGCATCGGTGGTGGTGGCCGCAGGGCTGGTGGCGTCGGGGGCATTCGCAAGCCCGGACGCCGTGCCCTCGCGCACGTCTGCCGCATCGGGTGCGAACCTCGCGCCTTTGATGCTTGATGCGCAAGGCCGTGTCGTCAGCGTCTCCCATCTCGACCCGCAGAATTTCACGTCCAACGGCCGCTTCGCGCTGTCGCCGATCACAAGCGGCGCAGGCGCTGTCACCACGCCGTTCGCGTTCGACAACGGCAGCGTCTCCGTATCTGGCCACTGGGCGAGCACGCAGCCCTTGGCGTCCGATTTCTATCGCCAGCTTGTGCCCACGCGATCTTTGCGCGATGTGCGTCTGTCGGCGCGCATCACGCCGGACTTCACCTTCGATCTGGCGCAGGGCCGTGATCTTGCGGCGGCGTTCAATCCGTTTGATCTGCGCAGCGGCGATACGGATGGTCTGTTCCTGTCGGCCTCCGCCTTGAATTCGCCGTTCGCGCAAGTCGTCGACGGTGGCTCGTATGCTGGCGGCAATTTGGCGGTTGGCGATGCGATGCACCTGCGTCTGGGCCAGGCCACGCTTGCCAACGGGCAGGCGACCAATCCTTACGCGCCGGGCATCGGCGCGCTGCCGCGCGACTTCGTTTTGACCCTCGGTTCCGGCGGACGTTCGGCTTCGCTGCAGCAAGGCTCGGTGGATCTGAAGCTCAACGATTGGGCCGCATTGGCGCTCAACGCTTCGCATGCCCGTGAAAGCGATGCGCTGGCTACCGCCTCTAGCTTAGGGGCCATCAGCGCTGCCGATACCACCGCGCTTGGCATCTCCGCCCGTGTCGGCTTCGGCGGCGGCTGGGTGACGACAATGTCGTACAATGAAGGCGTCAGCCATTTGAATTTGCGCCGCGCCGATTTGCTGTCCGACAGCACCACGGTGAAGAGCCAGTCTTATGGCATCGCCATCGCCAAAGAGGGCGTGTTCGGCGACGATGCGCTCGGCATCGCCGTGTCGCGTCCGTTGAAAGTCTATGGCGGCGATTCCGCCTTCGCCTCGTCGCTCGACGGGCAGGGCCGCCTCGTGTTCGACAAGCCTGCGCTGGGTCAAAACGCAGCGCCCGAATCCGACATCGAGCTGGGCTACGTCACCACGTTCATGGACGGCTCTCTCGCCTTGCAAGCGAATGCGGCCTACCAGATGAACGCCGGCGGCGAACGCGGCAACGACGCACTCACCGGCGTCGCGCGGGCG
>CAIYRG010000411.1 GCA_903928515.1 uncultured Alphaproteobacteria bacterium
AAAAACCAAGCTTTCTGGGCACTCGGCACGCTGGCGCTCGTCGGTGGCGTCTTCTGGCTCTCGCAGAGCAACGATCATAAGCGTCGCAAGTTGGACACGACCTCGACCACGACCACGACGACTTCGACGGCGGCGACGACGAAGACGTCGGTGACGACTACAACCCCGTAAGTCGTCTATCGCATTTGCAAAGCTAGCGCGTGCAGCCAGTGCATGCGCTAGATTTTGCATATCTGCGGCGCGGATCATTCGCATGCGTGGCGTGCGCGAGTCTGCAAGCCAGCCCAAGGTCTTAGGAAATTGGGTCTTGGAGAATCGGGTCTCAGGGAATTGGGCCTTTAGGGCGATTGCCCAGCCATCATAAATCCAGCGCCGCCAGCGCCCGGTAGACTCGCACCTTTGGCGATGATCGCCGGATGTGCCGCCTTTGCGGCTACCGCCGGATTGCTGTGTTTGCGGCTACCGCCGCAGGCCGCTTTCGTTTTCTGCCAACATCGCCCGATACCAGGCATAGGTGCCGCGCAATCCCTCTTCGAGGGAAATGCGAGGCTGCCAGCCCTGTGCGGCGAGCTTGGCGTTGCTCATCAGCTTGCGCGGGGTTCCGTCGGGCTTGCTGAGGTCTTTTTCGATTCGGCCCTGAAAGCCGACGATCTTCGCGATCAACCGCGTGACCTCTTCGATCGTCACATCGGAACCCGAGCCGACATTGATGTGGCCCATATCCGAATAATGTTTCAGCAGATGCACCAGCGCGTCGGCGCAATCGTCGACATGCAGGAATTCGCGCCGCGGCGTGCCGCTGCCCCAGATGGTCATGTGATCGGCGTTCGTCTCGCGCGCTTGGTCGGCTTTGCGCATCAAGGCCGGAATCACATGCGAGGTTTCGAGCGAGAAATTGTCGTTCGGCCCATAGAGATTCGTCGGCATGGCCGAGATGAAATCGGCGCCGTGCTGGGCACGGAAGGCTTGGCACAATTTGATGCCGGCGATCTTGGCGATCGCATACCATTCGTTGGTCGGCTCCAACGCGCCGGTGAGCAGCGCTTCTTCCGTAATCGGCTGGTCTGCGAATTTCGGATATATGCACGACGAACCGAGGAACAGAAGTTTCTCAACGCGCGCGTCAAAAGCCGCGCGGATGATGTTCGCCTCGATCATCAGATTGTCGTAGAGGAAGTCCGCCGGGTATGTCGCGTTGGCGATGATGCCGCCGACCTTTGCGGCGGCAACAATCACCGCATGCGGCTTGTTCGCTTTCACCCAGCGTTCAACATCGTCCTGACGGAGCAAATCCGCATCGCTGCGTGATGCAATGAGGATTTCGCATTTCTCCGATTGCAAGCGGCGCAGCAATGCAGCGCCCACCATGCCGCGATGGCCGGCCACCCAAACGCGTTTGCCGCGAAGATCGTAGAGCGTGTTCATGTGTGTTGTGGAATGTGGTTGAGGGTTGAGGATTGCGTGCAGGGCGCGCGCAAAATGGTTCCGAGTTTCACCGAAAATAACGGCTGCGGTTCGTTCTTGACAGTCTCGTTACGCCGGGCGGATACTTTTGTTGTCACGCGGAAAAACGCTTTCTGCTCTCGTACGAGGATCGGCTTTCAGGGGCAGCCGCTCCAGCCTCGATATCCGGCGAATGAGCGGCGATTGACGGGTGGCATGTGTCTACTTAACCGAAGGAGGTTCCGCATGGAAAGCACTCCACCGGGCATAAGTCCGGGGCCCCGCATGAGACGGGGCCACGGTTCGCGCGGCTAAGTCCCGCAAGACACGCCAGACGAAAACGCCGAACCGCCAAAACAATTTGCACTGACACGGCCCGCCGTAAGGCTTGGGTCAAATAAAAAGTCCGACTTTTGTTGGACAAACCGAGCGAAGCTCAAGAGACCCCGCTTTGCGCCCATGCGGCCGGCGGGGTCTTTCTTTTGTGCCAACGCAGTCTTTCTTTCGGGGCGGCGTTTTTCTTCAAACCGGTGACAGGAATTTCGAGCGGTTGCCGCCGATGATCGACAGCAGGAAGCCGCCGAAGATGTGCTGCATGCCGATCATCAACAGCGTGCATGATGCGAGCAGCCCGCCGATCTGATGCGGCGATTGAAACGACACTTCAATCCAGCGCAATCCCACCCATACGATGCCGGCAATGCCGGCCAACGCCAGGACGAGTCCGGTGATCATCACCACTTCCAGCGACCATAGCCGTGCCATCGCATTGTCGCGGGCTAAGGGCAGGCGATAGCCCGAGCGTATGCCATAGACGATGCCGGCCATGCCGAAGAGAAACAGCCCGTGGCTGAGAATGAGTCCGGTGCAGGCCATGATCAGCCAGTGAATGCCGAAGACGAACCAATAGCCCTCCGGGTTGGCCCACAACACAACCGGCACAGCCACGATCAGCGACACGATCGCCAGCAACGCGGCAGGCACGAGGAACAGCCAGCCCGGCGCCAGCATCAGCATGTAACGCAGATGGCGCCAGCCGTCGCGCCACGGCCGCAAATGCGGTGCGCGGTCGCGTAAGTCCTTATGCAGCGTGATCGGCACTTCGCTGCGCTTCAATCCCAGCAGCGACGCCTTGATGACAACTTCGCTGGCGAATTCCATGCCGTCGGAACTTAAGCGCAAATTGCGAAAGGCATCGGCCGTCATGGCGCGCAAGCCGCTATGCGCATCAGACAGTCCCGAACGAAACAGAAGATTGAGGATGCCGCTGAGCGCGGGATTGCCGATATAGCGATTCTTGAACGGCATCGCGCCCGGCATGATCTTGCCCTTCAGGCGCGAGCCCATGGCCAAATCGTCGCCGTTCATCAGTGCGGCGACCATCGGCACGGATTCGCGGAAATCGTAGGAGCCGTCGGAATCACCCATCACGAGGTACTTGCCTCGGGCGTGCGTGAAACCCTCGATGAGCGCCCGGCCATAGCCGCGCTGGCTGGCCTGAACCACCCGCGCGCCCAGGCCTGCCGCCACCTCGCGGCTGCTATCGGTGCTGCCGCTGTCGGCCACCACGATCTCGCCTGTGACGCCGAGACGCTCCCGCATTTGGTCCAGCGCTTCGCGCGCCAGTCCAATGCAATAGGGCAGGGTTTTCTCTTCGTTGAGACACGGCATGACGATCGATACGTCGCAGGCCGCCAATTTTGGATTTTCCGTAAGCATGCGGCCTTTATAGAGAAGAAGACCGCCAGCCCGCAATTCACCAGATCCAATCGTCTCGGCCAATTCGCTCAGGCGCGATTCACGGAGGCCCAATTCACGCGGACCCAATTCACGCAGGCCCAATTCACGCAGGCCAGGGGGCGCGCGTGCCGGGTCGCTTCGGCGCTTACGGCTTTCGGGCGGTCAATATGAGGTTGGTCGGCAATCCGGCCAGAGACACGGTGCTCAACTCGGGCTTTGCCATCCCGCAAGCGGCCGCCATCCGTTTGAGTGCGCCGGCCGGCAAAAGGTTCAAATTCTCTTCGCGCGCCAGGAAGTCGTGGCCCATCCTGCGCAGAACGGAACGGAAGAGCGGTGCGGGCAGCCAATGGAGGAACGGCACCATCGTGTGAAACTCAATCGGGAACCAGGGGTTCGGCACGGTGAGAAACACGCCGCGGCGCGCAACCCGCCAGAGTTCGGCGATGAAGTCCTGTTGGTTCTTGCGCGAACCCACATGCTCGAGCACCGCGCTCGAGTGGACGAAGTCGAAACTCGCATCGGGGAAGGGAAGCATGCGCCCGTCCGCGAACACGAAACGCATGCCGGGATGCTTCTGTTCGAGAAACGACGCGTCCTGCAAACCCACCGCGATGATGCGGTCCGTGTGGGGATACCAGGCTTCGAAATAGTTCGAATGGCTGTATTCGCGGTCCGCGGTCGCACCGACATCCAGAACCGAATGATGGGGCTCAGGCTGCGTCCACGCCATAAAGGCCGCAAACATCTTTTTGCGCTGATGTTGCGCAATGCGTATCGCAAGGGATTCCTTGCTCGCGATGTTGTACTGGGCGTTTATCAATTCCAGAACCGATAGGGCTTTGCGCGGGATAAGAGAGCGACAGGCGAAGGTGGCTCAGGATGGGGTACCCTGCGCGCGCGGGCTTTATAGAGAAAAAGGGCGGGGGGCCGCAAATCGGTCAAACCGTCAACCGATT
>CAIYRG010000412.1 GCA_903928515.1 uncultured Alphaproteobacteria bacterium
CATCGGTTGATCGAGATCGAAAAGGCCCATGTCGATGATTCCCTCTCACGCGGCCGCGCGTTTCCCCCGCGCGCCCATTTTGTGAGCAGAGCCTAGCGTCTTCCGGGCCCGCTGCAACTAAACAGGGCGCAAGCTCGGAGACGGGTCGAAAAGAAAAAAGGCCGCCTTTCGGCGGCCTTTTTAGAATTCTCGCGCGTAATACTTACGTACGCGGCTTGGCGCCCGGCAGCAGGCCTTCGCGCTGCAAGCGCTTGCGCTGCAGCTTGCGGTAACGGCGGATCGCCTCGGCGCGCTCGCGCGCACGCTTCTCGGAGGGCTTCTCAAATGCGCCGCGCAGCTTCATCTCGCGGAAGATGCCTTCACGCTGCATCTTCTTTTTCAGCGCCTTGAGCGCCTGGTCGATGTTGTTGTCGCGAACGATGATCTGCAAGTGAGGCTCCCTAAGGCCGTAAACGGCCAAAAATCTCGTGAGGGCCGGGTAACTACCAGAAAGACCTTAACGCGTCCACCCCTGGAAAGTGCCTTTTCCACCGGGGGATGCGCCGAATTTCCGGCTTTTCCCAGAAGCGCCGCCGCACCATATTCCGCCCCATGGCTATTCTGAAAATCGCCCGTATGGGCCACCCCGTCCTCGCCCATGTCGCGCAGAAGGTGGCAGACCCGACATCCGCCGACATCAAGCGCCTGGTCGCCGACATGATCGACACCATGCAGGACGCCAACGGGGCGGGCCTGGCCGCCCCCCAGGTGCACGTGCCCTTGCGCGTGGTGGTGTTCCAGGCCCCCGAAGACCGCAACGATCCCGGCCTGGCTGAGGAGGAGCGTTTCGACTACTCCGCGCCACTCACCGTGCTGATAAATCCCGAGATCGAGATTGTGGAGCAAGCGGCCGAGGGCGGCTGGGAAGGTTGCCTGTCGGTGCCCGAGATGCGCGGCTGGGTCGAACGCGCCGCCCATATCCGCTATCGCGGCTACGATCTCGACGGGCAGCTCATCCAGCGCACGGCGCGCGGTTTCCACGCCCGCGTGGTGCAGCACGAATGCGACCATCTCGATGGCGTGCTGTATGTGCAGCGCATGAAAGACTTCGGCAAATTCCTGTTCGAGAGTGAGGCACATCATTGGATGCGCCGCGAGGAAGGCTAGCGATGCGCGCCGAACAGCACGAGCAGGTTTTGGCTTACGCACTTGCCGATGTGCCGTTCGACGGCTTCACCGATCTCGTTCTGAAGCGCGCCGCCGAAAAGGCGGGCGTGCCGGAAGACGAAATGAAAGAGGCGTTCCCGCACGGGCCAGCCAGCCTTGTGGCGCAGTTCTCCGAGTGGGCCGATGGTGAAATGGCGAAAGCCATGGAAGGCGCCAACGTCACCTCGATACGCCAGCGCGTGACGCGCGCGATGCGCGCCCGTATCGAAGTGCTGACACCGCACAAGCAACAGGCGCGCAAGGCGGCGTTGTTCCTGGCGCGTCCGCAACATGCCGTGCTGGGCGTGAAGCTGACCGCGCAAACCGCCGACGCCATCTGGCGCGCGGTCGGCGATACCTCCACCGATTTCAATTACTATTCGAAGCGCGCCATCGCCTCGGGCGTGTTCGCCGCCACGCTGGTGCATTGGCTGAACGACAATTCGGACGATTCGGAATCGACCTGGACATTCTTGGACGAACGCATCGCCAACGTGATGCAGTTCGAGAAATTGAAAGCGCAGACGAAGGACGTCACGCGCTTCATTCCCGATCCGGTGAAACTCTTCGCCGCCATCCGCAACGCGGCAAGGCCGCGGTAACCCACAAAAACTCCACCATGGCCGCCTCAAGGGCGGCCTTGGTGATGTGTTGGATGGCCGCTTATGCGGCCATCCAACGAAACGTGACTTATTGCGGTTCGGGCGTGCCGTAATACCAAAGGCCTTTCACAATCTTGACCTTCGACGGGCCGCGGCGGCCGACTGTGTCCCAACTCTCGCCGACCTTGTGCGGCTGCATGTTGGTGCAGAACAGATAGTCACGCTCAAGAATTGGATATTGATGCAGGATGCAGGCGCGTCCCGATGCGTCTGCAAACCAATAGCCTTCCTGCAGCGGGGAAAGCAGATCCAGCGGGCCGAACTCCTGATAGGTGTGATCGGCGTGAAAGAAGATACGCCGCCCGCCATTGCCGTTCCGCTCTCCGTAACCCGTGACATAGCTGTTGCCGATCAGCGGCTGGACCAGCTTCTCGCCGTCGGCGCGTTTGTCGGCCGGTGAATTCGCGGGCTTCTTAAAGCGCAGCAAATAGCGGTCGGTTTTCTCGCCGCCCAGGAACCAGCGCGATTTCTTGTGATCGTCGGTGGCGTCGGCCAGCAATTTGCTTTCGCTGTCGAGCACGAAACCGGCGGCGATGATTTCCGCCTTCACCGCGTCGGGGTCTGAACGTCCCGTCACGGTGCTGAAGCCCGTGCCTTTGTCGCCCGTAGCACCCGACACCACGTAAACGCCGCCAGGCTTGATGCCGGCGAAGATCAACTTGGTTTCGGCCGCGACATCGACCTTGCCAAACTCGTCGGTGTGCAGGCTGTTGTAGTCGCCGGTCATGAACACGACGTCGAGTTGTTTCGGGACAGAGAATTGGCCGCCATCCAGGTGGATGTCCTGCCACACCGCCATCACGTTTTCGTAGCCGTAGATGTTTTGCACGGCATAGATCGCATCGACGTTCTGCGGCTTGCCGCCGGATTCGCGGCGCAGCGTCTCGGCGTTGATCGCGCCGTAAAACGGCACGATGGGATAGACCATGCCCTTGGGGCCCACGAGCTTGGAGAAAATGCGCGTGTAGTTGCCGTGCTCAGGCACGAAGTCGGCGACGTTATCGCCCGCCTTCACGCCCGCGAATGCCGTGACTTCCGCCGGATGCGTGTCGGAATCGTGGAGCTTGTCCAACGGATCGCGGCCGGCATCGCTCACGGCGGCCTGAATCGCCGGAGACACCGCGTCGGCGGAAAATGCCGAAGGTACAAAGGCTGCCGCGACGAACGCAGCTGTCAGGCAAGAATTGCGAAGCAAAGACATGATTTTCTCCCTTTTATTTTTTTGAGCGCGCACCGCATCCCTTCTGCCGGGGACGGCGGTTGGACCTGCTCGCTATGTTACGGTTCAGTTTTACGGTTTCAGGGGTGTCACTTTTGTGCCGTCCATATAGATCAATCCCGCGGCGACCATGTCGGTCTCTGGCCCGCGGCGGCCCGGATATTCCCAGTGCTCGCCGATTTTGCGCGGCTCCATAAGCTCGCAGAAATTGTAGCCGCGCTGATCGCGTGGGGATTGGTGCAAGATGCAATTGCGCCCAGCGGCGTCGATGAACCAATAGCCTTCCTGCAGCGGCGACTCGACCAAGCCCAGCTCCTGATACGTGCCGTCGGGATGGAAGAAGAGATGCCGTTCGTTCGGCGAGTTCATGCCGGTGACCAGCGTGTTGCCGAACAACGTCTTCATGGCTTCATTGCCGAGGTTGCGCTTGTCGCCGGTCATACCGCCGGGCTTTCTGAAGCGCAGCAGCATCTGTCCGCCAATATCGCTTTGCGCATCGAACACGAAGCCCGCTCCGCCAAGTTCTTTCTTCGCGATATCCGCATTGCCGGGCTTCACCGGCGCAACCAAGATGCCGTTCGGTTTCATCGCGGCGAGAATGGCTTTGTCCACGGTGTCCGGGTTCACCGCAGGGCCCCATTCCTTGTTGTCGAGATTGCCGTATTCGCCCGACAGCCACACGACATCGACCTGTTTGGGCAATGCAAATTGCCCGCCGTCGAGCGCCAGATCTTCCCACAGCACGAGCATGTTCTCGTAGCCTTTGACGTCGGCCACCTCGTGCGCGATATCCACCGGCAGGTCTTGGCCCTTGGTCTGCTTGCGTAAGTTGGCGGCATTGAGCGTGCCGGTGAATGGCACCAGCATATACAGCGCGCCCTTGCGGCCGATCAGCGTCGATAGAATGCGCGAGTAATAGCCATCGCCCGGCGCAAGCTCGGCGATCATCTGCCCCGGCTTGATCTGCGCGAAGGCGAGTGTTGTGGCCGGATCAGTCGTTTTATCACGCGCCATGTCGTCAAACGGGCGCGCCGGATCGGCGATGGCCGATTTCAACGCAGGCGAAACGGCATCGGCCGCGTTGGCGGAGGACGTGAACGCGCAAACCAAAAGCGAACAGCAACATAAGGAAGGAAGGCGCATCACGAACCTCCTGGTTTCAGGCTTTTGGCTCGGATGAGCCGCTTATTCGTCGTCGCCCTTTGCGCCCGGTTTCTGATTGGGCACGTCGTCGAGATAGACAATGCCGGGTTTGATGATGAACGTGGTGCTGCCGCGTGCGTTTTGGCCCATCCAAGTGTCACCGACTTTGTGCTCGCCGCGCAGCGAGCAGATCGTGTAGGCGCGTTCGGGTGCGGGATATTGGTGCATCAGGCAGGTGAGGCCGTTCGCCGCCACATACCAGCGGCCTTCCTGCAACTGCGTGCCGAGCTTTCCCAGTTCTTCGTACGTGCCGTCGGCGTGATAAAAATGGTGGCGCTCACCCGGCGTTTGGTATGTGGAGATCCACGAATTGCCGAACAGTGTCGCCATGTATTTGGTGTATTCGTCGCGCTTGTCCTTCGGTGCATCGGCTGGTTTTTTGAAGCGCAGAAGAAAGCGATCCGGGCCGCCGAGGAACATGGATGCGGGTTCAGTGTGATCGTCGTCCGCGACGGCGAGCGCGTTGCTCTCCGAATCCAGAACGAACCCGGCGGCAATCAGATCGGCCTTCACCACTTCCGGATCGACGCGGCCGAGTCTTTCGGCTTGCGCATAGCCGGTGCCGGGCATGGATCGCGCGCCGGAGACGACGTAGTAGCCGCCGGGTTTGATCTCGTCGAAGATCGCCTTGTGAACGCCCGGCAGATCCTTCGCTTTCGTGGCGGTCAGTTTCTCGACGTACAGCGTCGGATAGTTCGCGGTCCACACCACGTCGGCTTGCGCCGGCACGGCGAAGGTCCCCTTGTCCTGGCCGATGAACTGCCAGATCGTGAACAGGTTCGGATAGTGCGGCAGGTTTTCCAGCGCGAGTATCGCGTCGACGGGCTGTTCCACATTCTTCTGCTGGCGGCGCAGCGTCTCGGCGTTGATGGCGCCGGCAAACGGCACGAAGGCGTAGAGTTTCCCTTTAGGCCCTACGAATTTGGAGATGATGCGCGTGTAGTAGCCATCGCCCGGAATGAAATCGACGACGGTCTGTCCCGGCTTGATCTGCGCGAAGGCCAAAGCATCGGCTGGCTTCGTCGCGCCGTCGAACGCCTGTTGAATGAGCGGCCTGCCGGGGTCTTTCACCGCCGCTGTGAGAGCGGATGACGTCTGATCTGCGGCGTGCGCGCCGAACGCAAACACTGTGCAAGCGGCCGTGACGGCCAGAAGGGATTTCAAACGCAACATCGTGATTTCCGTAACTTGAGGACTATTCGCCGTCTTGATTGCGGCCGGGAAAGCCGACGCTGTGGTCCATGTAAACCGTGCCCTTGGTGATCGTGAGGATCGAGGGGCCGCGCCGGCCTTCGATACTTTTGCGCTCACCGACTTTCATCGGCAGCTTCACGCTGCAGATGATGTAACCGCGTTCCACCAGCGGATATTGGTGCAGGATGCAAACGCGCGCTTTGGAATCCAGGAACCAATAGCCTTCCTGCAGCAGCGAGCCGACCTTGCCCAATTCTTCGTAGGTGCTGTCGGTGTGATAGAACAGCCGGCGCTCCTGGTCTTTTCCGAGGCTGGAAATCCAGGTGTTGCCGTACAACACCTTCGCTTGTTCTTGCCCCCAGGCGCGCTTGTCGGCCGGCGCGTTGGCGGGCTTCTTGAAGCGCATCAGGAATTTGTCGGCCTTGCCGTCCAGGCTTGCCGCGGCCTTGCTGTGATCGTCATACGGATTGGCGAGCGCATCGCTCTGCCCATCGAAGGTGAAGCCCGCTTTCACCAATTCCGCTTTCACCGCATCGGGTTCGACGCGCCCCAAACTTTCGGCCTGTGTAAAGCCTGCACCTTTGGCGGCCACCGCATCCGACACCACGAAGCTGCCGCCGGGTTTGATCGAGGAGAACAATTCGCCGAAGAAGCCGGGCAGGTCTTTCTCGTCGGTATCGGTGAGCTTCTTGACGTGCAGCACGTGGTAATTGTCGGTGAACGCCACATCGAGCTGATAGGGCGTGGCGAACGCGCCGCCGTCCAAACCGATGAACTGCCAGATCACTGTGAGGGTGTTCTGGTAGTGGATCATGTTCTGCAAGGCCATCACGTCGTCGATGGGCTCATGCGCGTTGTTGCGTTCGCGGCGCAGCGTCTCGGCGTTGATCGCGCCCGCGAAGGGCACCGTCGCGTAGAGATGGCCTTTGGGGCCGACGAGTTTCGCCAGGATGCGCGTGTAATAGCCGTCGCCCGGAACCAGATGGTCCACCATCATGCCCGGCTTGATGCCCGCGAAGGTCAGCACCTCGGCGGGTTTCATGTTGGTGTCGGCCAGCATTTGCGCGGGGTCGCGTCCGGCGTCTTCCAGCGCGGCTGTGAGTGCAGGCGAAGTCGTGTTGCTTGCGCCGAATGCGCCGCTCAATGCGGCACCGGAAATCGTGAGTGCCAATGCCGCCGCAACGGCTGCGCTGTGCCGGATCATGAACCTTCCCCCCTCGATGTCGGGCTGTGTCCGCCCGTTTGTTGGAAGGGACTGTAATGGAAGGTACGACTTTGAACAGGCTCTAAAGGGGCCCGGAAAGGCGACCGGCCGCGATTTGCTGCGGGCGCGAATTATGCCGTCAGCGACATCAGCTTTTTGGGGAGAGGCTCGTGATGTGCCCCATCTTGCGCCCCGCGCGCGCTTCGCCTTTGCCGTAGAGATGCAGCCCGGCAGGCTTGGCGGCCAAGGCTGCCCATTCGTCGTGCTCGGGCCCGATGATGTTCTCCATCACCGCATCGGAATGGCGGCTGCCATCGCCCAGCGTCCATCCTGCTACCGCGCGAATGTGCTGCTCGAATTGGCTCACGATGCAGGCTTCGATCGTCCAATGCCCGGAATTGTGCACGCGCGGCGCGATCTCGTTCACGATCAGTTTGTGGTCATGCGTGGCGAACATTTCCACCGCCAGCACGCCGACATACTCGAGCGCTTCGGCGATTGATCGGGCGATGCGCTTGGCATCTTCGGTCATCGCTTGCGTGATGCCGGCAGGTACGGTCGAACGCTTCAAGATGTGGTTCTCGTGCGCATTGCGCGGAATGTCGAACAGCGCAAAGCCGCCATCGCGGGCGCGCGCTGCCACAGCCGAAACCTCGAACGCGAAATCCACGAAGCCTTCGAGAATGGAAGGTGCGGCCAATGTCTCAAAAGCGCGCGCGGCGTCATCGGCGCTCGTCACTTTGATCTGCCCCTTGCCGTCATAGCCCAGGCGGCGCGTTTTCAGGATCGCGCCTTTGGCCCCGATGTTGGCGAAGGCTTTGCGCGCGTCGTCAGCACTTTCGACATTCTCGAACGGCGCCACGGCGATGCCGAGCTTGGCGATGAAGCTTTTCTCGATGACACGATCCTGGGAAACCGACAGCGCGCGCGGCGGCGGCGCAATGGCGACATGGGCGGCCAGATATTCCGCCGTGGCGTCGGGCACGTTCTCGAACTCGAACGTCACCACGTCGCAAGCGGCGGCGAATTTTTCCAGCGCGCGCACATCGTCATATGCGCCCTGGGTGCGCGCATCGGCGACTTGGAACGCACACGGTGCGGCTTCGTCGGAATAGATATGGGTTTTGAGCCCTAAGCGCGCAGCCGCCATCGCCAGCATCCGGCCCAACTGCCCGCCGCCGAGAATCCCAATGGTGGCCCCCGGTGGCAGGGGCCCGGTGATCTCTTTGCGTCCGGTCATTTCTTAGCGCCGGATTTGCGGCCAGATTTGGGGACAGGCTTCCCGTCGTCTTCCGGCGACAGGGCGACGGAGTCGGTTTGCCGCGCGCGCCAGGCATCCAGCCGCTCGGCCAGCGCGTCATCGAGAAGCGCCAGGATGGCGACCGCGGTCAACCCTGCGTTCTTCGCGCCGGCCTCGCCGATGGCGAAGGTCGACACCGGGATGCCGCCGGGCATCTGCACGATGGAGAGCAGGCTATCCAGGCCCTTCAGAGCCCGTGTTTCTATGGGTACGCCGAGCACAGGCAAACTTGTCATAGATGCGGTCATGCCCGGCAGATGGGCAGCGCCTCCGGCTCCGGCGATCACGGCTTTCAGGCCGCGCGCCTTGGCCGTCTTGGCGTATTCGTAGAGCCGTTCGGGGGTTCGATGCGCCGACACCACGCGGGCCTCGTAGGCCACGCCCAGCTCGCCCAAAATTTCGGCGGCTTTGCTCATCGTCGGCCAGTCCGACCGGCTGCCCATGATGATGCCGATGACGGGTGTGCCGGTTTTGGCCGAACCCTTCGCAATTGTGGCGCTCTTGGTGGGAGCTTTTTTACCAGTGAGGAATTTCGCGGCCATTCGCTTCGGGTTCCCGGCGCGCTTTGCGGCCTTGGACGTTTCGACGAAGCGGCGGATTATAGGGATAGGTTGTACCGAAGAAAGTGCTTTCAGGGTACGCGCGTACCGACGAC